>CAKUVB010000032.1 GCA_934693215.1 uncultured Candidatus Melainabacteria bacterium | reverse complement strand
ATGTGCTGCATTAGATGCTGCACCCAAAATAAGATTTGTATGACTATGTTTTAGAATCAATACTGGAGCTTCTCTTGATATTCTTTCAGTATCACCATATACCATTTCATCTAAAGCTAAATCGCCAACAACCAATATTCTTGAAGTATTTAACTTTTCAACCAATGCAATTAACTTAGTTTTATCTATTTTCATTTTCCCTCTACTCATTGAATATTTAAACAATACATTGTATAATTCATATTATAATACAAAAAGAGAGAGTTGTAGATTTGGATAACAAAAAAGAAAAACCGAATACAATTAATAAGATTAACGAACCAAAAGGACAAGGTGATATATTCAGCGAAAATGACCCTATTGATGTTAACAATCTTTTAACATTAGCAGATTCTGATATTACACCTGATTTGCTCATGCAATTAGAACAACGAGCAAAAGAAGAACAAGACAAAATGAATTTAACAGAAGAAACAGAAGAAAAAGAAAATCCTTTACAAGAAAATATACAAATTCCTGAAGGTTTACCAGCAGAAAACGGAGCTGTTAATATAACCGGAGAAATAATGGAACGACCTAAAACTCCGGAAGAAACCCCACGACCTCAAGAACAACAATCGATAGATCCTCTTGAAGAAGCAAAAATGAATGCAGTTTACAAAAAGTATGTTATCTATATTGATAAAGATAACGAAAAGTATATTGATTCATTAAGTCTAGCTGAGCGAAAACAACTAATTAATGAAGTTTTGCATGACCAAAGGAATATATCAGAAGCTCAAAGACAAGAACAACAACGCAAAGAAGCAGTTGCAAAATTAATGCTAGGAGTTGTAACATTTATAATTGCAGTTCCGTTAATATATTTAATATTTAATATCTCAATGGAAGCAACTATTCAAAATTATAAACATTCAAAATCTAATTTTGAAGTTCTATACAAAGAAACTGGAAAAATCAAAATCAACAACTAAGCTACTGCATTAGCTTTTATTCCATCTTGAGGAGCAGTAAGTTTTGCTAGTTGCTGTTGCTCTAACAATAATTTTTTCATTTGAAAATCTTTTTCTGTTGTGTTTTTTGTGATTGATTTACCTAAACTTTTACCTAAAGCAAAACCTGTACAAGATGCAGCTATAAATGTTAACCCTTTTAAGATTGCAGTATATTTATTGTTTGGTAATTTTGCGATAAAACCAGTAGATTTTAATGCCTTTGATAGTGGTGTTGCTATTTTTGCGCAGAATTTACTCCATAAACCTGTATCTTTAGTAAGACTTAAAGCTTGTTTAGTAACTCCTTCAAACAAGAACATGCCCAACATCGCACCTGACTCTTGAATCATTGCTGATTTTTTATCTTCTTCTGATAAAGCTCTTGATAAACTTGCAACACACAATATTGGGTTTACGACTTTTCCTGCTAAATTTACAGCTTTTCCTGTGTATTCAAGCAACTTACTTGAAGCTTCTGTAGTTTTCATTGTTGCTGCTAATGAATTAAAACATTGAGCACCTCTAGTAGTATCTTTCGCTACAGATACTAAATCACCAGCAACTCCAACATCTTGACAATATGAAGTAATTTTTCTTTCCATACGATCAGCACGAGCAAGATTTTGACCTTTCTCATTGTTGGTATATGCAAACCAAGCTTTTCTTACCGCATTTGATAGAGCTACTGTCATTACTACCTTCAAAATTAACTAACACACTTATATATAAAGTATTTTTTTTCATCTTTTTTGCATAAATCAGCGAAATTTTTACATAAATTAACATTTTTCTTGTAAACATTTGTAAAGAAGCTCCTCAAAAAATGTCAATTATTTCTTATATATATACTTTATATATATGTAACCTTATTTATGGAGGACAAAACATGAGAAACGGTGGAATACAATCAGCAGGACATAGATTTGACTACAATCCTGGAACGATAAAAAGAAAACCTGAAGAAGATGATCCTATCAGAAAAGTATTTCATGCAGGTGCTAATTTGGTAAATAATCTTGGAAATATACTAGCAGGTAATATGAAAGCACCAGACAATAACAGTGTTTCTTCAACAGCATATAGACAATAACTTGTTTCATATTGAGCATGTTTGATATACAATTAGCCCTATAAGGGATTAATTGTATGTTACTAACACTTGATATAGGAAACACAAGTATAACCATTGGTCTTTTTAATGGAGAAAAACTAGATAGTATTAAAAGAATACCATCTAATATTCATTATTCTGTAAATGACTACAAAGAATTATTAACTGAATCAATAGAATCTGATTGCATTGACAGTTGCATAATAGCTTCTGTCGTGAATGGATTGGACAAAATTTTATATGATGCTATTTTATTAACATTTGGAATTGAATCTATAATTCTTTCTCCAAATATTGATATTGGTATCAAATTAAAGCTTAAAGACAACAACGAAATTGGTGCAGATAGAATTGCAAACGGAATTGCAGCTGCTCAATTATACAAATTGCCTGTGATTGTTGTAGATTTTGGAACAGCAAACACTTTTGATATCGTTAACTCTAAAGGGGAATTTATAGGTGGTGTAATTGCTCCCGGTATTAATACACAACTAACTTCGCTTAGTAAGTGTACATCAAAACTTCCAAAACTTGATGCAACTATATCCAAAACAGCTATTGGAGATAACACTCTTGATGCAATTCTATCAGGTGTTATTCGAGGAACTGCCTGTATGGTAGAAGGACTTCTATCCGAATGTGAAAACGAAATCGGTGAAAAAGCTACAATTGTAGCAACTGGTGGTAACTGTGAACTAATTTCACAATACATGAATCGCAAATTTGATTATGTAAACCCAACTCTTACTCTACAGGGGTTAAAGGAGCTTTATAAACTAAATGTGAATCACGCACATTTTCAACATCAAGTCCTTTAAACTTGTATAATACCTCAAAATTATTACGAGCCTTTTCTCGTGCTACCAAAGCCCCTATCATCGCTTCCAAAGCTCCTGCCGGCATCATATTATTCGGAATATCTGAAAATCCGAATTCTGTCCTTAAAATATTTTGCAAAAATTTACAATCTGCAGGAGAACGTTGTTTATAGTTTGAATATAGGTTTAATTTCAACTTTGACAAATACAAATCATATCGACTTATATCAGCCCCTCTATCCTCAACTAAAGACATAAAATAATCACACCCTCTTGTTGAGAATCGTTGAGTCCAGTTATCAACATTTAAAAATTTTTGTTTGTTTGTTGTATTAATCAATTGATAAGGTTTTGATAGAATTCGCCATTTACCAGTCATCAATGTATTATCCCAAGGTAAAGAAATACAAATTTTTGAGTTCTTTAGCGAAGAATAATTATCAAAAAAATGTTGCACATCTTTCATCGTAAAAAATTTATCAACTAAAATCATTGTATTATTTTGATCTAATACTGCAATACCTGTTTCTATTGTGGCAGAAGGTGCCAATGATAAACCTACATAATATTCAATCATATTTTAATATTCTTCATTATTCTCTAACTGTTTTTCTACACTTTTATCACGCATATCGTATTTTGGAACTCCAACACGATTATATAATTCTTTATTATCAAGAGTTATACCTTTTGATTCAGCATAATTTCTCATATCTATAACTCTACGTTTCTGTGAATTATTTCCTTTTAATAGAGCCTGTGCGGCTGGAGAAATATTATTTGAAGATTTTATAGAAGATACAAGTTCTTTTCTTTCTGTTTGTAATTTTAACTGTTGTTCCTTGGACATTTTCAAAACATTGTTTTGAGGTTTTTCAAGAGAACTAAATTTGTTTTTGAGAACAAGTATTTCAACACGTCTATCCTTGCTTGCATCTCTTTGAACTTTTCCTGCACCTGCAGGACGAGTATCTGCATATCCAACAGCAGAAAAAAGCGACGGATTAAACTTAAATCTAGAAATTAAATACCTAACTATCGTACAAGCCCTAGCACTTGACAATTCCCAATTTGAAGGGAATTTTGCAGATGCTATCGGAGTACGGTCTGTATGACCTTCGACTCTTATACAATGCATTACAAATTTTTCATATATTAAAACTCCGACTTTATCAAGAAGTTTTTTGGCAGCCGGACTTAAATCTACTGAACCTGAAGCAAATAAATATTTGTCATCAAATGTAATCAATAAACCCTGATCTGTTATCTGAGCATCAACGCCTTCAAGTTCACCGTTCTTTTTCAAATCTTCTATTGAATTCTCTATCTGTTCGAATGATTGAGATTCATATTTCGGACTTATATATTCTGCCATCAATTCTTGTATAAATGCAGAACCACCACCAGCCTCCATTATACTTTGCCCGCCGTCCATAACACCATCATTACCTTGCAATACAGATACTTTTGAAAAAGCTCTTTGCAAAGATTCGTCAATTTTGCTAAGTTCTGCAACATCAGTTTGAGATAACGCATATAGCACAACAAATGTTGCAAAAAGCAATGTTATAAAATCGGCATAAGATACTAGCCAACGTTCTAGATTTTCATGTTCCGGTGGTTTTGGTTTTTTAGCCATTGTCCTCTATTCCTTTTGAGCTTGCACCAAGAATAAATGAACCTAATTTACGACCTATCAATGTAGGACTTTCACCAGCTTGGATTGCAAGGATACCTTCAATTATAACATTTTTTGCAAGAAATATTTTTGAATATATATTTTTGATTCTATTAAAACAAGGAATCATATATAGGTTTGCAGCAACCAAACCATAAATAGTAGCAACAAACGCAACTGCAATACCCTCACCTAGTTTAGAAGGGTCTGACAAGTTTTGCATAACTTGAATTAAGCCCATTACCGCACCAATGATACCTAATGTTGGAGAAAAACCTCCAAATGCTTCATACACCTTTGCTGCACCCATGATTTTATTTTCATATTGCTCAACTTGATTTTCTAACATTGCACGAACAAGAGTAGGATCTGTTCCATCGGCTACGATTTCCAAACCAAAACGCATTAGAGGGTCTGAAGCATTTATTGCTTCCTTTTCCAAAGCTATTACACCCTCTTTTCTAGCTTTTGTTGCAAAACCTACCAACTCAGCTATCAAATCTTGTAAATCTACTTTAGGTGGAAAAATAACATCTTTGAACAAACCCGCAGCATCTTTTAAAACTGCCGGAGGGAAACTAAGAACAACACCACCTGTAGTACCACCAAGTACAATAAAGGCTGCTGTAATCTGCAAAAGTTGTCCAATATTACCACCTTCCATTGCTTGACCAACAAGAATGAAGCCTACACCTAAAAATAAACCTACTATTGCAAAAATATCCATGAATTATGCTCCAATATATACTTATATCTTTTTTAGTAGACGGAATAATATTAATTCAATTTAATACAACCAATAAAATTTACGCAAAATGGAGTAGATAAATTAGACTTTTTTTTTTAGTTGATTTACAATTTTATATATGAATTTGGCATATAAATAAGAAGGAGAATGTTATAAATGAAAGCTGTCGTTTTTAATGATAAAGAAGGTTTAGTGTTAAAAACAGATTATACAAAACCAGTTCCTCAAAAAGGAGAGGCACTCATAAAAGTTTCTATGGCTGGTATTTGCAATACTGATGCTGAAATCATAAAAGGTTATATGGGATATAGCGGAGTTTTAGGACACGAATTTGTTGGTGTAGTTGAAGAAGTTAATGATGCTGACAAATCCTTGATTGGCAAAAGAGTTGTTGCTGAAATTAGCTATGGTTGTGAGAAACCAGATTGTCCTTGGTGTGCAGTTAAAAACTACAGACACTGTCCAGATAGACACACAATTGGTATTTGGAGAAAAGACGGTTGTTTTGCAGAATATATAACACTTCCAACTAATATTTTGTTTGAAGTTCCGGAAAATGTACCTGACGAACAAGCAGTTTTTGTTGAACCACTTGCTGCAGCATGCGAAATTACTGAACAGCTACATATAGAACCTACTCATAAAGTTGTTGTGCTAGGCGATGGAAAACTAGGTCTTACAACCGCATTAACTCTTAATGCTCAAAACCTTGATGTAACACTTGTTGGTAAACATCAAAACAAACTAGACATAGCAAAAGCTCAAGGTGTAAAAACGATGCTACTTGATGAATTAAAAGTTTCAAACAACTTTGACGTAGTTGTTGAAGCTACAGGTTCTGTTTCAGGATTCGAAACTTCTCTTAATCTAGTAAAACCACGAGGTGTACTCGTATTAAAAAGTACGATAGCAACTGGTAAAGAACTAAATCTTGCACCAATTGTTATTAACGAAATAACTGTACTAGGTTCAAGATGTGGTCAATTTGGACCAGCTCTAAGATTATTAAAAAATAATAGAATCGACTTTAAACCATTCATATCTAAAATATATTCAATTGATGAAGCTATTAAAGGATTTGAAGCAAACAAAGCAAAAGATAGTATCAAAATAATACTAAAATTTTAAGGTAAAAAATGAAAAAAGAACAAAAAGCAATAAAATGGCTAAGTGCCGGTCATTTCGTAAATGATATATATACAGGAATAGTTAATCCAATAATGCCGTTTATTGCGGCAAAAATTGGAATAACTATGGCTATGGCAACCATCGTTATTAGCATTTCTAGTATTTTTTCTTCACTTTTACAACCAATTTTTGGATTCTTTGCAGACAATATGCTCAAAAGAATGTTTATATTTTGGGGACTAATACTTAGTTCTATTTTCATACCACTTACACCATTAGCCAAAACTACAACACTACTTATCATCTTTATGATATTAGGTAGTTTGGGTAGTAGTTTTTATCACCCACAAGCTAGTGGATTTGTAAACAAATTTGGAACGGCATGTAACAGTTGTGCTGATGATATGGGATTTTTTATCAGTATGGGCTCTTTAGGTTTTTCTTTTGGACCTTTGATTGCTGCTTTTGTCACTCAATATTTGGGTATGGAAAAAATGCCATGCCTGTCTATATTTGGGTTAGGACTTGCTATGACAATGTTTTTGTTTGTTCCGAAATTATCTGATATTGAAAAGAAACCGGAATACAAATCTTTCAAAGAAACCTTCCTGACTATACTAAAAAACCGAAAAATGAATTATTTAATGATTATTTCAATGATGAAAGTTTTGGTAACAACTAGTTGTTGTACGTTATTACCATTTTTATGGAAAGATATGGGTTATACTCCATTTTATATAGGTACAGCTTTATTCTTATTCATTATTGCTGGTGGATTTGGCTCTTTAGTAAGCCATAAAATAGAATTATTATTTGGTACAAAAAACTTATTATATTTTTCAATGATGGCAACATTACCAATGATAATCATATTTTCATTAACATACAAACAATTCCCGATATTATCAATTTTAATGTTTGTCATAATTGGATTTACAACAATGTTGGCTCAACCAGTAACAATGGTAATGGGACAAACAATTTTGCCTAAATACAAAAGTGTAGTCGCAGGTTTTATGAACGGATTTGCTTGGGGAGTTGTTGCCATATCACTTTCTTTAATTGGTATAACTGCAGAACATTTTGGTATAACAAATGTATTAGTTGTTCTGTCTATATTCCCTGTAATTTCTACAATTTTAATAAAATACTTATAAGTTAATATATGTAACAAAAATAAACCTTTATGAAATTAATAAGTTTTAAATAACTTATTAATACTATCCACCTGTGAATATGTATTAATATTTTTTAGAGCTTAATTAATGAAAGAAATAAACACAAACACCTCAAATTCCGCAAATTCTACACCTTTTTTACAGAACGAGGAGAAAAAAAATAGTACCACAACTAATGACTATTCATTGTTTGATACTGACCATAACGGAATTATTGATAAAAAAGAACAACAAGCGGGCATATTTGATAAAATAAATATTTTGTTAGAATCTGATATACAATCATGTTTTGGGTCTGATATCGCATACGAAAAAGGCAATCAAGCAAGTAAAACAAATGCAGATAATCTTACCAAAGAACGTCAAGCAAAAGCTATTCAATTAGCAGAATCCCCAGATTATATTAACAAAAAAATTCTAGACAAAGGCTCAGAGGTTTTTCATGAACTAAAAAACCCAGAAATAGAAGTAATGGGCTCTACATATATCGGAGGCGAAAACGTAGAATTTCGTACAAATTATAGAGCCAATGGAAGCTATTACAGATTATATTCTGATGACTCGGCTAGAAACTACAATGAACAGGGTCAATGGGTTCAAGGTGTTAATGCAGATGGAGAAGAATATAATGTGGAACTCAAAAAAAATGGGAACTATAGCTTAGAATTTATAGATAGAGTCGAAAATTATTCTAAAGAGGGAAACTTAATTTCTATCAAACAAAATAGTGACAAAAAAGAATATAAATTTGCAAACCAAACATATACAAAGAATCTTCAAGAGGGTTACTCACTAAATACAGGTAAAGTTGATTTAGCGACTCTAAAAGGAGATATCAATATTAATGGAAAAATTGAACCATCTAAACAAGGTGAACTTGCAGATTGTTATTTTTTGGCACAAATAAATGCTTTAGCTGGAACAGATTTTGGAAAATCTGCTATAAAAAATAGCATAACAGATAATGATGATGGCTCATATACCGTTAGTTTAAAAGGTGCTGATAAATCTTATAAAATATCTAAACAAGAAATATTGTATGCAAAGACACTAACTCAGGACGGGTATAATGTTTATTCCGAAGGTGATGATGATGTTTTATTGTTAGAACTTGCCTTTGAAAAATATTATCTTGGAACTCAAGGCTTTGCTGATGATAATTTCATAAAAGAATCCAAAAATGAGTTAATCAAAACTAAAAACCAAAGTGGTGAAATTTTTGAAAACAGAACAACATTCTCTTATGGAGGTTTTGGTGGTAATTTTGAACGAGCAAACACAAATCAAGATATTGTAGCTCTTTTAACCGGAACAAATTCATTTATAGGATTTAAACTTGATAACAAAAACCCAAAATCTACAGAAATTCTGCTTAAAGAAAAAGCTATGCACCAAAACGATGTCGCACTAACATTTTCTTTAGGAAACTTTAAAAAAGGATATTCTGAAAAGAATGTTCCCCAAAAATATCAAGATATTTTTTCAGAAAACCATCAATTTAGTATAGATTCAGTAACTTTAGACGAAAATAACAACATTAAAACGGTTAAAATCATTAGTTCATGGGACTCGGAAATGATTACTGATGTACCATATAAAGAATTTATGAATGACTTAATTTCTAAAACAGAAGATAACAATATTTGGATATCAAGTAATAATAAAGAGACAAACACAAATATTAAAAATTTATCAGATGACAATGCGAAAGAATTTGCAGAAAAATTAAAAACAAAAATTCATTCTGGCGATATATTCAAATTATTTAATGATGATTATTATACATCTAGAGTTAAAATTCTAAATCATTATGGAGGTATGAGTACAGTTATAAATGACTTGCTTCAGGCTACTCCTAAAGAATGGGATAGGTTAAGCAAAAGTAATCGTACACATCTTTCCTTGGAAGAATATCAAGACGAAGTTTTAGATACTTTTATTAATAACTCTGGAATATTCAAAGATATAACAAAAGATGAATATCAAGCAATTTTTGAAAATCGTGATAAAGGCTTACGTTCATATTGCCTAAGACACAATTTGAAATATTAAAATTTAATTATACCTTATCACCCAACATATCTAACAATTTTGTCACATATTTTGTCGTATTCAAAAAACATCTGACAGTTTTTTAGCAATATGATATTCTTTACCCGTATTCTTTAATACAAACTTTACATTTTTATCCGGTTTTGTTGTTATATTTTTAATTTCGTTTGTAAAAGACTATGAACAAACGGAGTTTTGATTTGTAATTAATTTTGTCATCGTTTATCCAAATCCCTAAAATATTTCTTGAACTGTAATTCTTTTTTACTTGTTGGGAGTTTATCCAAAGTTTCTATATTATTTTTAAAATCTGAAAAGAACTCATTTGGATATAATCGTGCTACCAGAACTTGCATTTTATTTGGGTGTATTGCCAAATTATTTTTAGAAGCCGCAAGTATACACTTTTTAAAAATCGTTCGTTTTAGCTTCTTTGTATTTTCGCTCATTGGCAACTTATACTCTTTCATGAAAACATTCAACATATCTAAACAATCATGTCGAGAAAAACCTTCTGAAATATCATCTACTATTTTTATTTGATTGCCAACTTTTATAAAGTTATTTGGATTGTAACAATCGAACTTTAAACCATAACCTTTTGATTGCTTATTTAATTCCGCAAAATCTTTTGCAACTTTATCATATGCACTTTGAGGAAGTTTTGCAAAAGTTTTCAAGGATTTTATCATTGCAAGTTTTCTTTTGTAAGGTGAAGCCGTCAAAAGTTCAAATGGAATACCTGCACTTACAGTATCTTTATTATTCCCTATAGCATTTTTCACAATACTGACATTTCCAAACTTCGCAATTACATTTCCACAGTATGTTTTTAAATTTTGTGCTATTTGCGAAATTTTCATTGGTTTGCGAACAGAAGGCAAATAATCCTTATTCAGCCTTAATACATAATAATCATCTATTCTATAGACCTTATTAAAGCGACCTTCTCCCATATAATATTTTGGTGTCATTTTACGAGATACGACATCTCTTAAAGAATTTTGTAAATCAGAAAGATTTTCAGCAGACATGGTTTCATTTTTCATAAAGTTTTCAAACTTTTTAGAAAATGATGTCTTATATCCATTAAATTTAATAGAAGCATTGGTTGAATTTATTTCCATATTTGGTTAAAAACACATAAAAATATTTTTTGCGAACCTTTTACAAATTATAAATTTATACTTATGCCCTACATAACTAAACAATAGAGCAATAGAATGTCGGGTGGGAAAAGCGTAAGCGGTTCCCACCCTTTTAATTACCATACCAATACAATGAAGATATAATAAATTCATGTCAAATTACAAACAAATGTATCTACAAGAATATAACTACACATCTTGATTATATTCATTACAATTCTATGAAGTATTACCAAATATTTCCAAAAAATTGGAAATATTCAACATTTTTGAAATTTGTTAAAAAAGGTTGTTATGATATCAATTGGTGTAATTTTGATTGTTAATAATATTAATGATTTAAATATGGAATAGACGATTTAAATATATAATATTTATAAGGTGAAAACTTATGAAGGTGGGAATCGCTACCGACTTTTCCCACCCTACCGGCTTGAAGCAACAAAAAAGTTGATGATTCATTATACAGGAAATAACATTAGAATTCCAAAATCAGCCAATACAAAATATAAACATCAATATGTTTTAGATAATTATGATGGAACAAAAATCTCTAGAATGAGAACTGCTATTGAATGTCAAATTACTGAAAATTATATTTTTAAAATTATGAAAATATATAAAGATAAAAAGCCAATGTAAAAATTATACATTATAACCTAAGTATCTCAGTCCTGAATTTGTATTTTCGTTTCTAATTGGCAATTCATCCCTAAGAAGTCCAATAACTTCTTGTGCTGTGGATTCCCCAAAATATCTTATAGAAGAATTTTTTATTAATTTATCAAGTTCTTTTGGAGAAGCTATTTTTAATTTCTGAATACACGATTTTACATCTTTTATATTGTTTTCTTTTGCAAATTTTTCTTTCCAGTTAAATCTTACAGAATTGGTCAAATAAGTATTTATGTTATTTGCGAGAAATTCGGATATATCTTTTAAATTTGCACTATCTATGTTCTGATCCGAGAATATTTCTAGTGCATTTTTTCTATAATTCATTCTGATGCCTTCATTATCCCATACAGAATCAGAAATTATCCAATTATGATATTCTTGAATACAATTTTTTAAAAGTTTTGCTTTTTGTTCACTATTTAAATTGTTTACTTCAAATGAATAGTAGTAATCTTTTGAAGAATTATTCTCTGAATGATGGAATAAGTAATTCAAGAAACTATCTATTTCAAATTTTAGCGGTGAATTTTTCCAAATTCTACCATAGGATTCATATTGTTTTGACAATTCGTTATATTCATTTAGGAACTGTTCATAACTACATTTTTCAGTAAGCTCTTTGGGCAATTTAATAATTGGTTTTAAATCAGGATTAAAACCTTCTGTATCAATATAAGTTGAATTATTCAATGCTTCATCCAACATTTCTTGATTAACTGGTGTTCCAAGTTCCCAAATTTCATTGTACATTGCTTCAAATCTATCAACATCTGATATATCACCGGCAACACCTGTTTCATAGTTTACATATAATCCTCTATAGGTCATATTAGCAGAGGTTACAACCGAATAATCATCCATTAAATACATCTTTGCGTGTAAATGTTTTAAGCTTCTTAATTCACAATTATTACCTAAGAAAAATTTTAAAATTTTATAATTATTGATTGAAATATTATTCAAATCAGTAAGAAGTCTGAAATTTGGCTTGTGTTTCTTAATTTTGCTTATTTGAAAAATATAATAAAAAATCTTTTCACTACTTATAAATGGTGAAGATATCCATAGACGATTACATATTCTGCCTGAATGTTCGTATAGATAATTGGTAATACAATCCATTTTTGTAGTATACCTAAAATCAATTAAATTATTAATTAAATCCACCATACTTACTCCTAAATACAATTATATCTAACTATATTATTATAAGTAAGCATACAAATCTAGTTCCGATAAATTGGTTCCGCAAATTTAAAAACTTTACTGATTTTTATAAATTTCTCAAACTCAATGTTACTTTTAAAAATCAGCTTTAAATATTTATATACATTAAATTTTAGGCATTTATACATAAAACAAATTTATTGGGTTTGAGCCATAAAAATTCCGCAAAATTACATTTTTTAAATTCTCAAACATATGTAATTTGCCTTTCTGACCAATCCTGTTTATATTTCCG
>CAKUVB010000031.1 GCA_934693215.1 uncultured Candidatus Melainabacteria bacterium | reverse complement strand
TAATCCTAAGCCATAAGCTATTATTATTTTCTCTCCATTCAAATAAAAAGAAGGTATTTTATAATCAAAAGTAGAATTATTATTTTTTATAAGATTATTTTTTTGTTCCTTTGTTAAAAAGTCCGGATAATTATTAATTTGATACAAATTATTTATGAGTTTTATATTTTCTTTCTGCTCTTTCTGTGTTGGTACAAATTTGCTTTCTGCAATATAATCAACATTATTTTTTTTCAAAACTCCACAAACAAGCCCCTCATCTTTTGTCACAATAAAACTGACGTCTTTATTCTGTGGATTTGTTGAATGTTGATATATCATTTCAGCCTCTTTTAAGCTTTTATCAGGCTTATATAAGTTTTTTATGCTATCATCTGTTTTTAATTGTAAAAAACCTAAAACGATAACGACAGAAGCAATAATAACAAACCATTTCTTGTTAATTTTTGGAACGTATACAGATTCAGAAACATTAGCCTCAAAGGGCAACATAGGAAGAACACAAGTTACAAACAAATAAACCCCAACAAGTCCGCTTATTGTATATAAAGATATTTGATTCAAAAGTGGCAATTCAGGAATCAACAAAAAACTGAACGCAATAATTGTTGTAAGCATTGATGATGTAAGGTTTTTATAAAAATCTTTGTTATGAGTTTTGTTTGAATAATAATGCAGAGAATAATCAACACCAATACCTATCAAAGTTGTAGCAAAAACAAATGTTAATATATGTATTGTATGAAAAGCCAACGATGTTACAACATACCCTGTTGCTAAACCAAACAGAATACTTGATATAACCGGAATAAAAATTTTATATGACCCAAACATATATTTGCATATAAAAAGAACAAACATTGTAGCAAGTATTCCAAATATATTAATTTGGAATGCAGACTTCTTTGCCGTCTTATATGAATGTACAGGAGTTCCTGCCAAATATACATCATAATTTTTAGCCAAATCAACAATCGCACCAACATTATTTGTTTTTATTTTTACTATCGGATAATCAGGAACTGAAAAATTAGACATAAAATAATCAGTCACAAAAAAATATGGGTCTTTATCTATAGGAAGAAGCGAAACTCCTAATGGATTATACAAAAATCTCATACTATTTGTTTCTAACTGCTTGTATTGTTTTTGTTCAATAAGTTTTTTAGTTGAATCAATCAAAAAAGATTTTGGGTGAGATTGAATTATTTTTTGATACTCTGTATCATCTTGAGAAACTATTTCTCCAAGTCTTTGTGTTTTTACTACATTCAAAAATTCATCTTTGGATTCATCTTTGAACATTACAATCACATCTGAATTGGTATGTTCATTTATATCCAATAATAATTGATTTTCTTGTTTTACAACTGATTTTAAAATATCAGTTTCAACAAAAGGTCTGTGTATTAAACTAAACACAACCCCTACAAGAAATATTAATAATAAAAAAACACACCTAAAAACCTTCATTAATCTATCTTAAAACTCACTTTAGTTATTGTTCCATCTGTAGCTTTTATCTCTATTATATGTATATTCTTCTTTCCTGATATATAAAGACTTTTCACATATTTTTTCATTTGCGGATTATTTGGAACAAGTCCCAACTCCCAAACAGAAGAATTTTTGAAATAGAATTTGAAATTTTTATTCAAATAAACATAATTTTTGTTTATAACATTATTTATAATCCTATTTACCTGTTCATTTTTATCATAAGTCGTAGTCATTTTTACCGGATATTTTGTATAAAAAACAACACCTTCCTCTTTCTTGAACGAAAAATCCCCACTCGATTTTAAAACAACCGCTGAGTTTGGAAGAATTTTAGTTTGAGTAAAAGGACAATTTATATTACTAAAATTAGGAATATGCTTCATAACGGTTTTAGCATCAGAAGGGTGAGAGAATACATCTGATGCAAAAACAACATTTGATAGAAGTATTATTACTAAAAATATTTTACATAGAATTTTCATACTGTTCGATTTTTTCCTTTAAATTCACAGGTTCTGCATAAATACTTTGCATAGAATGTTTATCAACACATATCTGCATTGATTTAGCTTTAAAAATTTTTTCTCCTGTTTCCTCATTATAAATAGTGTATTTTATATTTATTGCAGGCTCTATATCTTTCAACTCACATTCAACCCGTAGCTTATCTCCAAAAGTTGAAGGTTTAATAAACTTGAATTCCATTTTTGCTATAGGATACATAAACCCATCATTATACATATCCATATATGTATATCCTATTTTTGAGAACATATCACATCTTGCTTGTTCTAAATACTTAATATAATTGCCATGCCAGACAATATTCATAGGGTCAACATCATAAAATGGTACATCTAAAATCATTGAAGTTTTTATCATTTATTTACTCCTAAAAATATTTTCTTTTGGCAACTGTCCACTTGAATATACTTTATCATCATCAAAATATTTATACAAAATTGAATTTGCATTTTCTGTAAAAGATAAAGATATTTTTTTATCAGGTTTAATAATATTTGAAAATTTAATTTTCTTTAATTGTCCAACATCTACCTTATACCCAAACAACTCTTTTATATAAAAACTTGCATAATACAACTGAACAACCCCCGGAACTATTGGATAATCCTTAAAATGTCCTTTAAAGAAATTACAATCACGATGAAAAACTAAACCTAACATCGTCTTTTCTCTTGAAATTACCAATGGTAAAGACAATCTCACACCAAATAAGTCCTTCATATATTCCAAATTCATTTTGCCCATATTATTTTTAGGAATTTCATTTACAAACTTCCATTTTTGAGGAACAATATCTAGATTTGCTCGCAAATCTTTTTTCATTTTTTTTACAAATTCAACTTTACCTAATTTTAAAAATTCGTCAACACCATTGTTATTCAATACACATACACAAGCTAACTTTTCAGAATTTTTTAACACAAAACTTTCGGAAACATAATTAGATTGATTTATATATTTTTCTGTTTCATATAACGAAACTCTTTTTTCTTGTATTTTTACAACTCTATCTTTACGGGACAAAACCTGTAACCCATCTTCTGCTATTTGTATAGAATCATCTAGCTTGTACTCGCCATCATAAATATAAGGTGAAGAAACTACATCATTTTCTATTTTTACTTTATCAAAAAGCTGTAAATTTTTTCGTGAACTTTGACGGTACGCAATAATACCGGTTTCTGTTGAGCCATATATTTCAACCACATTTGTTTTGCGTTCAAAATATTCTATCGTATCAAATCTTGCCCCGGCAGATATTATATATAAAGGCATTGTTGGTAAAACAATATTATATTTAGCTATCATAGACAAAAACGAAGGTGTTGAAATCAACACGCTATGTCCTTTAGTTATTTGTTCAGGAAAAGATATTCTGTCAGCACATATTGTTTTTTCATTTAGATATGGCACAGCAAAACCAAAAGTAAAGCCATATAAATGAGTTAATGGTGCAGTTATATTGAACTCCTGAATAGCTGAAAAATCAAATGTTTGAGAAATAGTTTTTGCTTCTTGCAAAATATTTCTCAAAACTTTTCTTATAACTTTTGGTTCTGAAGTTGAGCCTGAAGTCAAAAATTCTATTAAAAAATCCTCACTTACACTCTGTTCAGATATAGGTTCAGCTTCAAAAATACTATCTATATATACCCCTTCTGAATATTCTAACTTTGATTTATCTTGTATTAATTGAACAGGGATATTCAAATACATACAAGCAAACAAATTAACCAAAAACACATACGTATTATCACCGGACAACACAACTTTTTTAGGATTTAAAGTTTTGATATACCCCGCTTGTTTTTGTGCAATAAGTTTAAAATCTTCATACAAAATTGGTTTACCTGAAGATATCAAAAAAACCGAATCATTTTTCAAAATTCAATCTCCTCTTATACCAAATTCTTATTGGGTATTCCACAAGAAAAGTTATACCTACCAAAAAATATGAGATACAACCATTGTATAAAGCCCAGAATTTATTATTCATAAACAATGTTATAAAAGATAATATAAGATTTATACCAGTTATAACCGTCCAAACCCAATTAAGTTTTTTGGTGTATAAAACCAACTCAAAAGGCAAATTCCCATCTATCTTCTCTGCAATTATTTGAATAATTGTTTTGTTTTTAAAATTTGATACAAAAAAACATATAAAAAAGAATAAATTTATAAGAATCGGATAAAACTTTAAAACTGTTATTCTTGTAAAATAAAAACAATAAATGACAATCAACATTAATAATATAGGTAGTATAGGTTTTAATCTTGCCATAATTATTCTTGCATTAACTTAACAATAGCATTTACAACATCACCAACTGTTCTTATTTGTTTAAACTCCGCAGGTGAAACCTTTTTACCTGTGTTTTGTTGTAATCTTACTGCTAAATCAACTGCATCTACACTATCTAACTCCAAATCGTCAAACAAATCTGCATTAAGAACAACATTTTCAGGAACAACCTCAAACTCATCTACAAGTATTCCTTTTAATATTGCAAATATATCATCTCTTGTTATATCAGCCATTAATTTTTGACCTCACATAATCTGTTAACGTATTTATTGAATAAAAATTCTTTGAATTCTGTTCTTTATCAGAATCCATTGATAGTTTATATTTTTTTTGAAGAGCCATACCTATCTCTAAAGCATCAATAGAATCTAGACCTAAACCATCATTAAAAAGTGGCTCATCATCTTTTATATCATCTCTTGTGATATCTTCCAAATCCAACGATTTTATTATTAAATCTTTAATTTCATTTTTCAATTCCATGTCTACCGTTATACTATAAATTTAGGAATTATTCAACAAATTTCAGATATTTGGACTACTAAATTAAAAACAAAGACTCCTTATATTTCAAAGGAGTCTTTACTTTATCATTATATTTCTTACTTTTTATAATTTTTCTGTTTTTCTAAACGGTATCAAGTTATCCATTTCGGAATTAATACCAAAGTAGAATCTTGCAGTGCTTTCATCATAGTATTTTGTTCCTAGAGGGAAACCTACACCAAATTGCATAGATAACCAATCTGTTAGGTTAATATAAGAGCCGAAACCAACACTGTGCAAGAAGTTTTGTGGATAATTATAAATATGTCCATTTTCCTTTATCCAACCAAAATCATAGAACGCAGCAAGTCTAACTCTGTCATCAACGAATTTAAGTTTCTTAGGAAGAATTTTCTTAAATCCAGGAATTGGTGTTCTAACTTCAACAGTACCGGTTACACCATAGTCACCAATCAATTCAGCAGGTTGATAACCTCTTAATGTGTAAGGACCACCCATTTGCATTTGTTCAACTGCGAACAATTTGTTTGGTGAATATTGACCGTTAACACGAACTAAACCAATAACACGTCCCCATAACCTGTGTACACGAGTTGCACCAGCGACAATTTTTACGAATGTACTATCAGACGGTGTTGTAAGTTTTGATGTACCACCAAGACCTACATCAACACCTAAAGTACCTAACCAACGACCGTATTTATCATCTCTTATACCACGAATACCAGATCTGATAACATATAGTTTATAATCTGATAATGTGTAATTTAATCGTTTTGAATAAGTATCTGCATCAACAAAGTCTATACCAGTATACACTACAACATCTGTTTTTGCATTTCTGATTATTGGGTGAGTAACTCTAACACCTAAACTTTGAGAACGACCTTTTACATTCAAGAATTTATAAGGTCCACCCAAACTGATATTTGAATTTGAATAATCAAAAGAAACTCTTGTTCCGTAAGGACTAACAGGGATAGAATAACCTGCTAAAACACCTGTAGAACCTGATGAAAGAATTGTTCCACCGTAGATTTTGTCACCAAAACCAGTTAAGTTATCAAGACCAAGCAAGAAAGATGCTCTTTGAACACCTGTATAAGTACGACCGTAATCGTCCCAAGAGAAATTAAATCTTAATGGGAATTTATCTCTTACTTCTAAATCAATTTTTGTATCGTCACCGTTCTTAGAAATAGTAGACTGAGCTTGCATATAAGTTTCTTCGTTCATTTCTCTTAATGCACCTTGCAAAGCTCTTGCATTGAATACAGTACCTTCTCTTAAGCCGTCACGACCCATCATTACATTTTTAAGGTACCAAGTTCTAGCCCATTTATTACCGGTAACCTCAACATCACCAACAGTACTTTCAACTATACAAATAGTTACAACACCATCTTTAATCTGTTGTGCCGGCACATAAGCATAACTTGTTAGATAACCTTTTGATTGATAATATCTACTAATTCTTAGTGCATAAGTCAACAAATCTTCAAAATAAATCTCGTGGTCAATAACATCAGAACCAATTGACTCCAAAACTTTTGATTTGATTTTTGTATTACCTTCAAATTTAACTTTACGTACCAAGAATTGAGGGTTATATACAACCCCATCTTTTTCTAAATCTCTTTGAATATCTACTTCAAACTTATCTTCATCTTCAGTTGTTTGAATCTTTTCAACCGGAGAAATCAAGTTTTTTTCGACATTGTATCGTTTAATTTGGTCTTTTTGCATAGTATCATATACACCAGACCCATCTCTTTGCAGTTGGTTGAACATTCCCGCACCGAGACCACCTGTTTCTATAACCCCTGTTGGAGCTGAATTCGCAGGCAGTTGCCACATCCATATGGCAATCAAAAATAATAATAAATGTTTTATCTTTTTCATTTCTAACCCCGAAATAAATTATTGTATATCTTCATTATAAGTATATTATAAAGATACGGCTTGTAAAATAATACCTTAAGTTTTTTTAAGATAAATCAGCTAATTATATTATGCTTCACAATTATCTAAATGGATATTTTATTATTTTTTAAAAATTGTAATACTAATTTATGATAAGAAAGGAGCTTTTATGAAAAAAATATTTATAGCCTTAACTTGTGTATTAATGTTTTCTCAAGTTAGTTTTGCTGAATGTAATATTGCAGTTGTTGATTTACAAAAAGTCGTAGATAATTCAGCCCAAGTTCGAACTCTAAAAAATGAACATACCGCAAAAATCAAAGAATTAAATGGAATTATTACAAAAGCACAAGAAGAAATAGCAAAACAAACTGACACTAAAAAAATTGTAGAAATACAAGACAAATACACAAATCAATTTAATAATAAAAAATCCGAAATTGATAAAATATATTCTTCAAAATTAGCAAACATCGAAGCTCAAATAAAAACCGAAATTGAGAAAAAAGCAAAAGCTGATGGTTATGATTTTGTATTTGCAAAAAGTGTCGCACTCTATGGTGGCAAAGATATAACTCCAGAAATTAGCGGAATGGTTAAATAACCATTCTCGTGATAAAATCGAATTATGAAACAAATAGCATTAGCATCAAAATCTCCAAGAAGGAGCGATATACTAAAAAAAGCAGGATTCGAGTTTAACATTGTAAAATCTGACTATAATGAAGAACTTGATAACAAATTTTTTTCGTATGAAAAAATTGAAAACCTTGCAAAAAACAAAGCTTTTGGAGCATTATCAAACCTAACAGCACCAGCATTTATACTAAGTGCGGATACAGTTGTAGTCTTAAATAACAATATCTTAACAAAACCAATTGATAAAAATGATGCTTTTAATACACTCAGTCTGTTATCTAACAAGGAGCATATCGTTGTTACAAGTCTATGTGTACTTGATTCAGAAAC
This sequence comes from uncultured Candidatus Melainabacteria bacterium, assembly GCA_934693215.1. Classification (GTDB taxonomy): domain Bacteria; phylum Cyanobacteriota; class Vampirovibrionia; order Gastranaerophilales; family Gastranaerophilaceae; genus UMGS1585. The sequence continues at coordinate 5,362 of CAKUVB010000031.1, read as the reverse complement.
CTTGAAATATGTAATAAAATCAACCACAACAAAAGTTGAATTTAACAAACTTTCAGACAAAATGATACATTTTTACATTAATACATTTTTGCCGTTAGACAAAGCTGGAGCATACGGAATACAAGAACTCCCAAACGGCTACATAAAAAATGTAGCTGGAGATATCGAGAATGTTATTGGCTTATCATCTAATGCAGTAAAATCAGCAATCCAAGATTTACAAACTACCCTTGAGCAATCCCAAGAGAAATGCGTTTGTCCTCAGGATTAAATTTAACAACTGAAACTTTAATCTTTTGATTAGGTTCTAATATAACATTGTTTGCATTTTGATACTCAACAACTTCGTTATGAGGTAACAAAGCTTCAACTCCAGGATAAACCTCAACAAATGCACCAAAGTTTTTCAAACGAGTTATAACTCCTTCTCGAACATCACCCTCTTTAAGTTCTTTAGCAACTTCTATCCAAGGGTCTTCAGTTACATTCTTAAGGCTTAATGTAATTCTTTGTTTTTCTTTGTCAACATCAAATATTGCAACATCAATTGTTTCACCAATTTTTAGTAAATCTGTAGGGTGTTCTACCCATTTCCAAGAAATTTGTGATAATGGAAGTAAACAATCCACACCGCCTATATCAACAAATGCACCAAACGAAGCTATACGGACAACTTTACCTTTAACAACTTGTCCAACTTCGACTTGACTAAATACAACTTTTTTAGCAGATTCTATTGAATCGCTATAAACTTTTTTGTTAGAAAGAACAAGATTATTTTGTTCTTCATCTAGTGTTAAGATTTTCACCTCAATCTTATCACCTACGGCATACTTAGTTTCTCTTTCTTGAACTTGACTAGATGGAACAAATCCTCTTACTCCAATAATATCAACTAAAAGACCGCCACGTACTATTTGAACAATCTTACCATTTATAATATCATCAGACTCTTTAAGCTTTTCAAGTTCTTTCCAAGCATATACCAAATCTACTTTTTTACGTGATAACAAGAACTGCCCATTTTCATCAACATCAGAAACTATCAAAAATTCATACTCAGTATTTTTTTCTAATACATCTTGAATTTTTGCATCATAATCAACTGAAGCTTCTTTTCTAGGCACAATAGCTACCGACTTAGCACCGATATCTACAAGAGCATTATCCGATTCGTATCCGAATACAACCCCTTTCACTAAATCACCTTTTTTAAATTTGTAATCATAATTGTCTAATAATGACTCGAAATCCTTATCGGAAGTAGCTTTACTCATTTTAACGTCCTTTGTTATATAATACAGATATCTTTATTATAACATGTTTTTTTAGGTTTGACTAGTGTTTTGAAAAAAATAACCCTTAAAGTAAGCTTGTATATTGAAATATAGATATTTGAGGTATAATAAATTTATGAAAAATACAGAAACTATTAAATACAAATTAGAACAAAAAGAAATAGATACACTTAGTGAATTTGCAACAAAAAGTCGATTTTCTAAAGGACGTAAAAATCCTGAACCAGATAATAGCAACATAAGGACAGATTTTCAAAGAGATAGGGATAGAATCCTTCATTCAAAAACATTTAGACGACTTAAACACAAAACTCAAGTGTTTCTTGCACCATTTGATGACCATTTTAGAACAAGATTAACTCACACTCTAGAAGTTGCTCAAATTGGACGAACTATTGCTAGAGCCTTAAATCTTAATGAAGATTTAGTAGAAGCAATATCTTTAGGACACGATTTGGGACACACTCCTTTTGGACACTGTGGAGAAGGTGTATTAAACGAACTTGTAAGCAAAGGGTTTCATCACAATATACAAAGCGTAAGGGTGGTTGAAGTATTAGAAAATATGAACCTCTGTCAAGAAACGATAGACGGCATCTATACTCACACTTGGGGGTTTAAACCAAAAACTCCTGAAGCTAAAATTGTTCAATATGCAGACAAAATTGCATATATTAATCACGATATCGAAGATTCCATAAGAGCAGGTATTATTTCAGAAAGCGATTTACCTGATGAATGCAAAGATTACTTCACATCAATTCCATCAGTCAGACTTTCTAAAATGATAACATCTATCGTTGATTATTCTCTCAACAAACCTGAGGTAGAAATGGAACCTGAATGCTGGGAAATGACTAAAGTATTAAGAAAATGGATGTTTGAAAATATATATGTTGATTCTCCAGCAAAAGCAGAGGAAGGAAAAGCTCGACATATAATAAGAGCCTTGTTTGAGCATTATACAGAAGTTCTAAGCCAACACTCTCAAGACTCTGTGCAAATAGAACGATTGGTTACTGATTATATATCAGGAATGACAGACCAATATGCCATTGAAAAATACAAAGAAAAATTTATTCCAAAACCTGTTATAACAAAAACAAGTGATGAAGCATTTTTAAAAATGTTATACGAGGTTGATAAACAACAAACTTACAAACAACAAACTTTATCATTTGGAGATTTATAAAATCTCCAAATGAATAAAATTAAACTTATTTTGTAACCAAATTTTTGGATTTATATTCAATCAAACATTTTGCCAATTGGTCAGGACAACTTGTTGGTTTGTTTCCGCAAGGAATACCTTGAAGTTTACTTATAACTTCATCAATAGAAAGTCCTTTCACCAAAGTTGAAATGCCTTTTAAATTACCATTACAACCACCTAAGAACTCAACATCTACAAGAATATCGTCTTTTATGGCAACTGTAATAAGTTTTGAACAAGTACCTTGTGTAACATATTTAAATATATCAATTTTTGAATCCATATTTCCCCCAATAACTCTATTTTACATAAAACTCTGCATCTACAGATGCGTTCATTTTTATTTTACCTGTTTCAATAGGTGTTGACATACTCGAACCAACCGAATCTACGGAAGAAGCTTTATACAATCTGCCATTACTTGATGTGTTTTGATACACATTTACACGCAATGATTTAACACCTATAATTTTTTGATTGGCTGCCAAAGCAATATTTTTTGCCTGAGTCTTTGCTTTTATAACAGCCTTGTTTACTAAATCATTAGCTAAAACATCATCATCGCTTAATGAGAAGTTTATACTATCAACATTAGAAACCTTATTTTTTACTGCAACATCTATAACTCCTGATATTTTTGAAACATCACAAGTCTTTACTTGAATTGTATTCACTACAGTATAATTTTTAATAATCCTGTCTTCATAATCATTGTTCTTATAATTTGGTCTTATATTAAAATTCTTTGTCTGTACAATAGCCTTTTTATCAGAAATTAATTCTGTTTTTATTGCATTAATAACATTTGTAGAAATTTGATTATTTCTTTCTGCTGCCCGTTTTGAATCTACGTCAGTAGTTTCCACTCCAAAAGAGATAGTTACAACATTCGGAACAACCTCTCTTGATTCTGTTGCATTTATCGAAATATATCCCATATCTCTATTAACAGATGCTCTAACAGGAGCATAAACACTACTGCCCACAAATAAAACCAGACCTAGCATTAATAAAAACTTTTTCATAATTTCCTCCAACATTTTGATTCAATTATCAAATGAAATCTCAAAAAATGCAACTTTTATTCTTAACAAAAAATGTCGGCTAGAAACACTAACCGACATTTCCATTATTTCTTTAGAAATTAACTATTTGCCGTTAACAACAGTTTTGAATTTTTTACCTGCAGAGAATACAGGAACTGTTTTAGCTGGGATAGAAATTTCTTTACCAGTTTGAGGGTTTCTACCATTTCTAGCAGCTCTCTTACGAGATTCAAATGTACCGAAACCAACTAAAGTAACTTTTTTACCTTTAGAAACTGTTTTTTGAATTGTATCAACTAAAGCGTTTAAAACTTCGCCTGCTTCTTTTTGTGTAACTTTAGCTTTTTTTGAAATTTCTTGTACTAATTCTTCTTTGTTCATAATAGATAAAACTCCTTTCCTATGTGTACATTCCATATTATATTGAAATACCAAAAATATTGCAATAGCTAAATTTCAACCGTTTAAGGTATTTTCAACGTATTTATACCATGCAAACGCTTATGGAATCTAAATCTACAGTCTTTAACGAGGTCTTAAACCCTTCTATAGCAAAGTATTCAGCCTCAAAATCAGAATAAATCGGTAATTTTTTGAAATTAATTCCATTTACATGGCTAAAATTCGCAATTTTATAGCATGTTTCTTGTTGTTCAAGAATTTGTATAATCCCAGCTTCTTTCAATACTATCAACGAAAGCTCTATCAAATCCTTTGTAACTCCTAAAAATACAGAACTATCAAGCAAGTTGAAAACACCTTGTTTATTGTTACAAACAAATTTTGCCATACCTGATATCGTTTTAAAAAACTCATCTACAGAATGTTTTACTGAATAATTCATATAATGAATTATTGAAGGCGTTGTTTTTGTCAAAACCAACTCTAACAATTCATTATTTGGTGGGTAATCAAAGAACATTAAAGCATCACATTTCTCTATACTATTTCTGTTTTTTATTCTTCTTGATATTTCAGGATACATTTTCAAGCTATCAATAACCGTCTTATCCTCTGCAAAAACAATTGTATTTAGTTTTGTTGTCATCAAATAATCGTTTACTTGTTTAAATATACCTGTTTTCTGCCTATGGTCATAAATTTTTATACCTGATTCTTGTTCATCTTGCTCTAATCCTTCAGAATGAATATCTTTAACTATCAACTGAACAGAAGTATTCCCATTAAAAGTATTTAATTGAGGATAAAAAGCTATATCCAAACTATCACCTGAATTAATTGGAACATCGCCTTTTGACCACCATATCGCATTAAATTTTTGATTATCTTTTTCTACTGTCAAACGTAAATGTTCTTTGTTTGACCCCATTAATTTTTTTTCTTTTAAAATAAAGTTATTAATAACAAACAAAGGTTGCGGATTTGACGCACCAAAAGGTTCTAATTGTTTTAATTCCTCAATCATAGAAATAGAAACATCTTCTGGTTCAACCTCTAAATCAATATTCAACACAGGAACAATTTTTTCACCTGCAAGAGCTTCATCAATTGTAGCAATCAACCCTTTTTTAACATCTTCAAAAGAAATTTTATCAACACTGAAAGATAGTCCTGCAGCCAACATATGCCCGCCAAAACCATCTAAATTCTCTGAAATATTTGAAATAACATCATACAAATGGATTGCAGAAACACCTTCTACACCTCTTGCAGAACAACGAATCTGTTTAGTTTCTTCTGAATACATCATTAAAAATGTTGGTTTCCCATATTTTTCAACCAATTTTGATGCCACAATACCGATTATACCGATATGCCAATCAGGTTTGAATAAGACTATTGCA
>CAKUVB010000030.1 GCA_934693215.1 uncultured Candidatus Melainabacteria bacterium | reverse complement strand
TTGCTCAGGATAGCCTGTATCTAAAAATTCACCAAACACTATACCTTTAACATTTGTTCTAAATTGTTCAATATTTATCAGTTGAGTTAACATTTTATCTATTTTATAAACAGGTTCGTTCAAATCCTCTGCAAAAAATATAATATCCTCATTCGGTATAAAATCAATACCTGCAAGTGAAACAACAGATGCCAAATTTCCACCCCATAAAACACCTTCAGCTTTTCCTTCTTTATGTATTTTTTCTCCGATAAGAGTTTGAGGTTGGTTAGTTATGGCTTTAAAAAAACTATCCATCGTAAATTTATCTTTTTTCTCTGCTCCAAAATCACCCTTCATCATTGGTGCTGAATATGTTATTAAATTTGCCCGTTTTAAAAACATTGCAGAAAGAACAGTTATATCAGAATATCCACAGAAATTTTTAGGGTTAGATTTGATGAGATTATAATCAATATCATTTATTAATCTCAAAGCTCCATAACCACCTCTAGCACAAATAATTGTATCAATTTCATCATTAGAAAATGCCCAATGAATATCTTCTATTCTTGCCTTATCAGGGGCAGATAAATATCTGTCTTGTTCAAATAAATGTTTTGAAAAAACAACTTGATATCCCATTGTTTCAAAAAAAGATTTTGCTCTATAAATAGCATCTTGCTCACAAATTGGTCCAGAAGGTGCAATAACACCGATTGTATCACCAAGTTTTAAAGGTTTTGGTAAAATATAACTCATCTTATCTCCTTTGTGATATGATTATAGCATGAGTGAGACTTATATACCTTTATACAGAAAATATCGTCCACAAAAACTTGAGGAAGTTGTAGGGCAAGAGCATATAAAACAAGCTCTTTCTAATGCAATAACATTAGGTAAAATTTCTCATGCTTATTTGTTCACCGGACCTCGAGGTACCGGTAAAACTTCGACTGCAAGAATTTTAGCTAAATCACTAAATTGTGTTGAAGGTCCAACAGTAACCCCTTGTGGCAAATGTGCAAGTTGTGTTGATATTACAAACACAGTACCAATTGACGTAATAGAAATTGATGCCGCTAGTAACAGAAAAGTCGAAGATGCTCAAAACATTTTAGAAAAAATTCAATATGTTCCAGTTAATGGAAAATATAAAATCTATATTATAGACGAAGTTCACATGTTAACGAACACTGCTTTTAATGCGTTGTTAAAAACGTTAGAAGAACCACCAAAGAATGTTGTGTTTATTCTTGCAACCACAGAATCACACAAAGTTCTTGATACAATAAAGAGTCGTTGTCAAAGATTTGATTTCAGAAGAATTACAACAGATGATATAGCAAAACATCTTAGATATATATCAGACAAAGAAAATATTAAAATTTCTGATGGAGCATTATATTCTATCGCAAAAAATTCTGCAGGTGGAATGCGTGACAGTATAGCACTTTTAGACCAAGTTAGTATATTAGGTGAGTCTAAAGAAATAACGGAAGATGACATAAATAATTTATTAGGTCGAATATCTTTTGATATCTTAAACGAAATGGCTCAATATATTATTGATTCTGATTCTATAAATGCCGTAAAAATTTTAGAAAAGGTTTACAACTCAGGCAACGAGCCTGTTCAAATCCTTTCAAACTTAATGTACTATTTCAAAAATCTTTTAATAGTAAAAAACTGTGATGCTAATACAACGATTGAACTTACAAACTTAAACGAAGTACAATTAAAAGAATTAGACAAGCAAAAAGATGTCGTAGAAACTCATCAGATTGTATTTCTAATTGAAAAAATAGCAAATTACATAAAAGAAATAAAAACTACCGTAAATCAACAAATGTGGTTAGAAGTTGCGTTAATTGATTTGTCAAACTTAACAAATAATACAAAACTTATAGAGTTACAAACTCGTTTACAAGCTTTAGAATCCGGAGCTGTTACACAAACTCCTCAGAGGAAAATTATAACTCCAGCTCAATCTGTACAAAAACCGGTTGTACATTCTCAACCACCACAACAACCACAACCTGAAGCTAAAGAAGAAATTAAACAAGAAAAAGTTTTAACTTCAGCACCTGTTGAAGAACCACAAGAAGAAACGTTCCCTCCAATGCCAAAAGCTAAAATGCTTGACCCATCTACAGATATTAGAAGTTTATGGGGTGAATTATTATCACATATAAAAAGTCCATCAACTCATGCGTTGCTAAAACTTGCAAACCCTGTAAAAATTGCACCTGATGAAGTTGTGATTACATTCAAGCAATCAATTTTTGTAAAACAAGCAAGCGAAGGACAAAAGAAAATTGCAATAATGGAAGCCGCAGATGAGATGTTTGAACAAAAAAATACGGTTGTTAATATAAGAACACCCTTAGAGTCAGATGTTGATTTAGGTAAAATTGTACCTGCAAAACCAAAGCCTCAGCCTACAGTTGCACCAAAGACATTAGCAGAACCAAAATCTGAGGTTTCGGAAGAAGAAATAGAAACTGCTAATGAAGAAATTCAAGCAAAACCTCAAGAAGAAAAAAAAACTGAAAAACAACAATCAGAAACATTTGAATCTGACCAATCAAAAATGATTAAAGACCTTTTTGACGGCAAGTATATTAACTAACTTTTTACAATTAATTATTTTTCTCTGTTTGGTGTAAAATATTTATATTAGGGAGAAAAGTATATGTTATTAGAGTTTTTAAATTCAAAAATTCACAGAGCCACAATTACAGCCTCTGACTTAAATTATGTTGGTTCTATTACTATAGATGCAGATATATTAGATGCTGCAAATATTAAAGAATATCAAAAAGTTGATATCCTTAATATAAATAACGGTGAAAGATTTCAAACTTATGCCATTAAAGGTGAAAGAAAATCAAAAATCTTTTGCGTAAACGGAGCAGCTGCAAGAAAAGTTCAAAAAGGTGACAGAGTAATAATCGTATCTTATGGATATTTTTCAGAGGACGAACTCAAAAATCACAAACCAACTATTGTTCAAATTGATGACGATAATAATATAATTTAGGTATATTTATGGATTTCAGACCAAAAAAGAAAAAGAAATTTAATATAAAGACCTCAAACATGGGTGTTGATATTGATAAAAATGAATATCAAACAATTAGCGAATCCGACACTAATTATCCTGAAAAATATTTTAGTAAAAATAAGAGGTAAGCACATGACAGAAATGAAAAGAATATTAATTGTTGATGATGATGATGAAATAAGAGAACTTTTAGAGTTTGACATTTCTCATAGTGGTTATTTTGTAGATACAGCTTCTGATGGTAAAGAAGGGCTACAAAAAGCACTTAACAATTCTTACGACTTAATTTTGTTAGATGTTATGATGCCAAAAATGAACGGATTTGATGTTTGTAAGAATATTCGTCAAGCAAAACTTTCTATTCCTGTCCTTATGCTTACTGCAAAAGGTACAATTAATGATAAAACTATAGGTTTTGATTGTGGTGCTGATGATTATTTAGTAAAACCTTTTGATGTTCAAGAAGTGCTTTTAAGAATAAGAGTCCTATTAAGACGAAATCAACCTCAAGAAACAAATTCTATATCCAATGAAATTCTTAAATCAGGAAATATTGAAATCTTCCCTGAAACTCTAGAAGCCATTATTCTAAACAAAAAAGTAAAATTAACTCCAACAGAGTTTGAAATTTTGTACTGTTTAATGCAACATTTTAACACCCCTGTAACTTTAGCAACATTACTTGACGAAGTTTGGGGATACGATAGTGATGAAGATGTACGTATGGTAAGAGTTCATGTTGGTGGATTGAGAAACAAAATAGAGCCAGAACCTAAAAAACCTCAATATCTTCATACAGTTACAAATGTTGGTTATAAACTAACACCTTTTGGAGAATAATTTATGGCTATAACAATAAGAACCTCTCGTTTAAAAATTGTTGAACAAATTGCAATTGTTCTATTTTTTGCAGTTGTTATTCCAATGACAATAAGTGGTTTTATTATAAACAATATCAACCAGCAATCAGTTAGAAACCAATTAAAAGTTACGGCTGAACTTATTGCTAATATGGTATCTGAAGAAATTGATGTGTTTCAAACGACTGCAACAAATGAGCTCAAACAAATTGTCATGACTTTGAATTATTTTTCTACAGATAATGATAAACAAATCTATCTGCAACAAATTACTAAGACTTCAGATGTTTATAAAAAATTATTTATCGTAAATTCTTACACAGAGTTTCAAACAATCTATGATAAATGTATTCATAATGAAGAAACTGCAATGTGTCAAAAGCTTAAAAACGGTAAATATTTAGTTGCAGTATTTGATATCTCTGTATTAAAAGACCAATTATTCAGCCCTCTAAACGAAGATAAAAGACAAATTTATATAGTTACGCCATCTGGATATTTATTAACCTCATATAACTATAATGATAAAATTTATAACCAAAGTCTTTCTCAATTACCAAACGAAAAAGTTACTAATAAAGCAACAGTTTTTGGAAAAATCAAAAATCAACCGTTTGTATATCTAAAAAAAGACAATCCACAATTAACAATTATCGTTAATACTCCTAGGGATATGACTCGTTCTACAATTGAATATAACCGAGCAAAAATAATTCTATCTGTTTTAATAGCTTCTCTTACAGTATTATTTATAGTAGGACTTTATACGTATTATCTATATATTAATATAAGACAGTTATTTAAAGCTATTATTGCTATATCAAAAGGTAATTATCGCAGAAGAATAAGATTATTGTCTAGTATATTTACACCTTATGAAATCATATTCTTAGCTTTTGAGTTTAATCGAATGGTCAAGCAAATTAATAAATCATACTCAAAGCTAAAAAAAACAAATAAAGAATTAAAAGAATTAAACGAATTTCGTTCCAATATGATTGATACAGTGAGTCATGAATTGAGAACACCTCTAACAAGTATTCAAGGATACACATCAAGATTATTGCGACAAGACATTGAAATAGATAAAGAAACCCAACAAAAATCCTTAAAAGTTATAAAAAAACAATCTGAACGATTAAAAAGAATGATAGAGGATTTACTTGTAATACCTGATATTGAAGATTCAAGACTTAATGTAATAATGGATTCAATATCTGTACCTGAAATTGTTGAAGATGCAATATTATTAATAAAAAATTCATCATCAAAAACAATAGTAAACAAAGTTCCGGAAGATTTACCTTTAATTTATGCTGATAGAGATAGATTTGAACAAGTTATTATCAACCTAATAGAAAATGCCGTTAAGTATGCAGAAGAAGATACTGATATTTTAATTAACGCAGGCGAAGATAACGGAAAAATCTTTATTGAAATAAATAATAAATACCCACTTATCTCTAGAGAAAAGCTTAAAACATTATTCGACAAGTTTACTCGCATGGACGATAAAACAACAAGAACAACTCGAGGAACAGGATTAGGACTATTTATTGTAAAAGGTTTGGTCGAAGCTATGAATGGGGAAGTTAGACTATATTCAACGGAAGAATATGGATTTACTGTAAAAATATTCTTAGAAAAGGCTAACCAAGAATGAAAAATGCTATAGAAGAAGCAAAAAAAGTAACAATAGATATTCCTGTTGGAGTTGTTATAAAAAAAGATGATAAAATTATTGTATCAAGCCATAATCTAAAAGAAGAATTAAAGGATACAACTGCACACGCAGAAATTCTTGCAATAAGACAAGCTGAACAAATGCTGGGTCGTTGGCGACTTGAAGATTGTGATATGTTTGTAACTTTAGAGCCTTGTCCAATGTGTGCTTGGGCGATATTACAATCCCGAATTAAAAATTTATATTTCGGGAGTTATGACAGACAATATGGTGGCTTTTCAGTTTGCAACCTTGATAAAATAATTAATTCTTCAACTAAAATATATGGTGGTATTATGGAAGAAGAATGTGACAATTTACTAAATAATTTCTTTAAAAAAATAAGATGATTACAAAAACAGAACTAGACAAATTAGTAGAAAAATACGAAAATAAAACATTTATAGAAACAGACCCTATCCAAATTCCACATAGATACAAAGATAAAGAGGATATAGAGATAGTGGCTTTTATATCTGCATTATTTGCTTATGGTAGTCGTAAAGTTTTTATCCCAAAATTAGATGAACTATTTTCAAAAATGGGAAAAAGTCCTTTGGAATATATAAAAAATGGCGAATTTTCAAATTTAAAAAGTTTTAATTATCGATTTGCAAAAGAAAATGATGTTGTTGAGATTTTAAAAGTTTTATCTAAACTTTATAACTCAAACGAAACTATCCAAACATTATTTAGGTATGGATACGAACAAAAATCAGATATAAAAGGTATGCTACAAGTCGTCACTGATTATTTTTACTTAAATTCTACGGATAATGTTGGTGAAGGGTTTTATTTTATGTTAGCAAATCCAAAGAATAATGGTGCAATGAAAAGGCTAAACATGTTTTTACGTTGGCTTGTAAGAAAACCACCAGTAGATTTTGGTTTATGGGATTTTATTTCGACTTCGGAATTATTAATTCCTTTAGATACGCATGTCGCAAAAATATCACGAGAAATGAATTTGTTAACTAGAAAAAGTAATGATTTTAAATCTGTTTTAGAATTAACCCACAAACTTAAACAATTTGATTCTATTGACCCAACAAAATATGATTTCGCAATTTATGCAAAAGGTATAAATGAATAGTATCTACTCCATACGGTTGATTTCTTTGCAAGGTTTAAATATTTATGTTAATATGTACATGACTTAAATAAAGGTAGTGATATTATGTTGCTAGATAGCAACAAGACTGGGTGAGGATTATGAAAGGTTCTACTTTAAGAAGATCAAATATTACACGTGAAAAAATTGCGATGTTAGAATCACTCGCAAAATATAACAACAAATATAACAACACAAGAACACCTGTAGACAAACAAGAAGAACTTGATGTTTTATGGCAAAATTTTAAAGTTGCATCTAGAGCTGAAAAATCTCCTATTGCATTCTTTACAAGTGGAGTTTTGGTAGGTGTTGTTTCTACATTGGTTGTTGCTATATTAATAAGTTTAATCGTTGGATATTCTCCACTTGAAGATTTGAACATTAATATCTCAAATCCTTTCAACAGAACTCCAAAATTAGAAACTACAAAATTTACATTTATTCCTGCAGATACAAAACAAGAGGTTCAAACAACAACTGTATTACCTCAGTCTAAAGAATACACAGTGCAAGCTGGAGATTCTTTAGAAAGTATTGCAATTCGTTTCTACGGAAGCTTTGATGAAGCTAAAATAAAATCTATCGAAGAAGCTAATAAGCTTGCAAATCCTAATGCAATCGGCATCGGTCAAAAATTGATTATTCCAATGAACTAACATTGATTAAATTTCGAGTTTGTCATATAATTGTCACAAAAGAGGGATATGTTATATGGAATTAGAAATTATTAGAAACACTGATGCAGAGATTGCTGACTTGATTGATATTGAGTTAAAAAGGCAACAAAATACAATAGAACTTATTGCTAGTGAAAATTTTACTTCAAAAGCAGTCATGGCAGCATGTGGGACTGTTCTAACGAACAAATATGCTGAAGGCAAACCACATAAAAGATTTTATAACGGTTGTGAAAATATTGATAAAATAGAAGAACTTGCACAACAAAGAGCATGTAAATTATTTGGTATGGACCATGCTAATGTTCAACCTCATAGTGGTGCTCAAGCTAATATGGCAGTATTTATGGCATTACTAAAACCTGGTGACAATGTTTTAGGTATGGATTTATCTAACGGTGGTCACTTAAGTCATGGTTCTCCTGTCAATTTTTCAGGCATGTATTTTAATGTATTAGGTTATGGTGTTGATGAAAATGGCATGATTAACTATGACGAAGTCGAAAAGTTAGCCAAAGAACATAAACCTAAATTAATTATTTGTGGTGCTAGTAACTATTCTAAAATCATAGATTTTAAACGATTTAGAGAAATTGCAGATTCTGTAGGTGCATATTTATTAGCAGATATAGCACATATTGCAGGGCTTGTAGCGGGTGGAGTTCACCCTTCTCCTGCCGGATATGCACAATTTGTTACAACTACAACTCACAAGACCTTAAGAGGTCCAAGAGGTGGAATTGTTATGTGTGATGAAGAATTTGCAAACATTATAGATAAGGCTGTTTTCCCTGGAATTCAAGGTGGACCTTTAGAACATATTATTGCAGGCAAAGCAATTGCTCTAAAAGAAGCGATGTCAGAAGATTTTAAAACATACGCACAAAACATTGTAAAAAATGCTAAAGCTCTTGCGAAAGGGCTTATCGAAAATGGCATGGAAATTGTTGGTGGTATAACAGAAAATCATTTAATGACACTTGATTTGAGAAATACTGGCAAAACAGGTAAAGATATGGCAAATATCTTAGAAGTTGTTGGTATTACTGCCAATAAAAATACTGTTCCAAACGACCCACAAAGTCCATTTGTCACAAGTGGTATTAGATTGGGTGTTGCAGCAGTAACAACAAGGGGTTTTGATGAATCAGCAATGACAAAAATTGCTAATATCATATCAGAAGCTATCAAGAATTCAGAAAACGACGAAAAGTTAAAAGAATTGAGAGAACAATCTTTAGAATTATGTAAGAAGTTCCCTCTATATGAATAAGTGAGGACAGGACAATTTTAATAAATTCATTACCACAATCTAATATAATAGGAGCGATAATATCATATACATTAGGAGTATTTTTAGTTCCTTTTGTTATTGCTTTTTCAAAAAAAGAAGGACTTGTAGACCTTCCTAACGAAAGAAAAATACACAAAATTCCGGTTTCACGACTCGGGGGTGTTGCTATATGGGCAAGTACAATGTTAACATTTTTATTCCTTGTACTTCTCAGTTATTATCCTTATGGTAGTTTAGTTTCTGGGATATTATTAGGTGGTTCATTGATATTCCTTTTAGGTTTAGTTGATGACGTTTACAATTTAGATGCTAAATTTAAGTTAATAGTACAAATCTTGATAACAACAGTAGTTTATCTTTTAGGTGTTAAAATTGATATGACTACGTTTGGACATCATATTGGTTTAGCTTGCAATTTGGGATTTCTATCATATCCTATTACATTATTATGGATTGTCGGTATTAGTAACGCCGTAAACTTTATTGATGGGGTTGATGGGTTAGCAGGTTCTGTAATTACTGTTAATGCTATAACATTGGCGATTGTGGCTTTAGCAATGCGTCCTCCTAACTCTATAAGTGCTTTGATTGCATTTATTCTGGCTGGTTCGATGTTGGCATTCTTAACGTTTAACTTTAATCCGGCAAAAATATTTATGGGGGATTCAGGAGCTTTATTCTCTGGATTTTTGTTAGCTTCATTATCTATTACAGGAGTTATGAAAGGTGCAACCTTTGCAGTACTACTTCCATTCGTAATACTTGCAGTTCCAATTATGGATATTACTTATTCAAGTCTAAGAAGAATATTTAAAGGTAAATCTCCTTTTGTCGCTGATGCAGAACATATTCATCACAAATTATTAAAAGCGGGTTTTTCTCAAAAACTAACAGTAGCAATCATGACATCTGTTGCTATTATAGCAGGTGGTATAGCTTCTTTATGTGTTAGTAAATTAACAATTATACATTACTTAATTTATATTGTAATTGTAATAGCTTTAATGTTAATATTAAGTTTATTTGATATTTTTACCAAGAAAGATAAAGGACAAGGATAATTTCAATGGAAGAACAACAAAAAACAATTGACATAACAAAAGTTGTAGATAGTCGAGAAGATTATGGTTCTGAGCTTCCAATATCAGCGATGTTAGCAAAATCTGGAGTACCATATTCTCATAGAAGAATTGCTGACAATTATGTATTTATGCGAAAAATATATGAATTCCAAATTGTTCAACCTAGAATTACAAATTCCGAAAGAAACTTCTTATTCAAATATAATTTTAATACTTTAGAAAACACTACTATTGGACAAGTTAATGCTCAGCTTGCCCTATTAAAAAGTTGGTCAATGTCAACTGAGGATAAACTAAGAAATGATTCTGATACGCTTTTGCAAATCAGGGTTAAAGAGTTGAAATTTATATTATCAAACAAATATGCTTTAGCAACAAATGAAATTTATAATGGATACAAAGCTATTGATGTATATTTGAATGAAATGAATAAATTTTATTCCGGAAACTAGCAAATTTAATTTTGTTTAAGTTTTCTTTGAGTATGTTAAAATTTCCTCCAATAAAACCCCAACAATTACCTAAACGCTTGATTTATAATCAAGGTAATAGATACAATATGTTTTCAACTAAAGATGGCAAATATTTAGGTCATATGATAGCTGAAGAACAACGTTATGGGAAAATTGCGGAATAAGATTTTGAATACTACCCTAAAATAGAAAACTATGTTTCATTATATATAATAGCACTTTTAGCGAAAGTAAAAAAACAAGGTGTAGGACGAGCTTTTATCAATTTTGCAAAAAAATTAGCAAACAATGAACGTTGTGAAAATAGAGTCACTGTTTTTGCGATGAACAATCAAGAAGGTTCAATATTAAATGCCCCATCTGTTTTCTATAGAAAATGTGGATTTACATCTTCTGAAAAACCTGGATTAGATGATGTAGATAGAGTTATAAAAGGTCAAAAACCCTTAAACGGAGATTGGTATTGTTCATTACCAATGTATTTACCCGTTGATAAGTGATTTTATATTATGAAAAGTTTTTAAAATACTACGTACAATTTTTTGATTGTGTGTATCATCATCTACAATATTAATAGATGAATAACCAAGCTCTGCAAAATTGTTTCTAAAAGGTTTTTCTTTATCAGAAATCCCCCGAATTGCAGAAGCAACATTATTTTTAAACCCTTGAGAGAAATCATTATACGGAGATTCTTCCGATAATAATTCATTTAACATAAGCTTTTTATATTTATCTAAATCTTTTCTGCTTTTTACAATATTAGGTGAAGCTTGCTCTAACTGAAACAATACACTATTAATAGGGGAGAAACCTAAGGTTATACCAATAATATCATGTTTATCGTTTGTTAAAAGAGGACTATTTTTACCGATAAAAGTTTCGTATACCTCATCAACAGAAGTTTCGTCTTTCATATTTAATCTTTTTTTATAAAATTCAATATTATCAGAAATTGTCTGTTTAGTTTTTTCTTTATTAAGTATAAACGTATTATCAAATGTCAAATCTTTATCTTTTACACTTACATGTATTTTTCGTTTTAAAATATCATATTCTTTTGTAGGTTTTAAATAATCTAAATCACCACATAATAAAACCGTTGGTTTATCTCCGAATATTAGCGAGCAAAAAGAAGCCTTGTCTGGCTCTATATTAGTTAAAAAATCTTGCTTTTGAGGTGATGTTAAATTCTTCGTAAGTTCTATTTTATCTAAATTATTTTCTAACACTTCATTAACGTAATTTTTATAATTTGTGATAAATCCTTGTGCAAAATTTGAATTATTAGATTTCCCTCGTACTATATCTCGACCGACATTAACATTCGGAATTTGTCCAAAAGTTAAACTTGTTTTACTTTTTAATAATGAGTTTGAAGTTTTTGGTAAAATTTGTATTGAATTATGAAAAGTTTGTAATCCATTTAATCTATCCATATAAGAAATAAAACCTGTAATACAAAAATTTGCCATTTTTATTGTATTGACAAGTTTTGATATTAAGTTATAAAATAGACTCATGGCATTAGTATATTTAAGTTTAGGTTCAAATAAAGGCGATAGAGTCGGGTTCATTCAGCAAGCAAACAGTTTGTTAAACGGATTTGAAACAATCAATGTTGTTCAATCCTCTTCTTTATATGAAACTGAACCTTGGGGAGTAGAATCAGAAAACTGGTTTGTAAATGCCGTCGTTCAAATAAGAACATCATTATCTCCTAAATTATTACTTGCTCAATGTCAAAAAATAGAAAAAATGCTTGGACGCAATAGAGAGATTGAGGGCAAATATGGTGATAGAACAATAGATATAGATATTTTGTTTTATGATAACTTAATCATGAATGAGCCTGAACTAACAATTCCTCATTCTCATATACACGAAAGAGCTTTTACCTTAGTTCCGATGCTAGAACTTGCACCTGATATGGTTCACCCCGTATTCAAAAAATCAATGACTGATTTGTATGAAGAACTAGAAAACCCTGAAATGGTCTATTTATACGGAACTAGAATATGAAAAAAGTAGGGATAATTGGTGCGGGACCCGCAGGTTGTGTTTGTGCAAAGTTTTTGCAGGATTCTGTATCTGTAACTTTGTTTGATTTTGCATCACCATTAAGAACATTGTTACCAACAGGTGGTGGAAGATGTAATTTAGCTCATGCAGAATATGATTTTAAAGAATTGGTAAAAAACTATCCGAGGGGTGAAAAGTTCCTATATTCGATTTTTTCAAGGTTTTCAACTGCAGATACAATAGATTTTTTTGACAGTATAGGAATAACAACATATACTCAAGATGATTTTAGAATTTTTCCTGAATCAAATTCTTCAAAACAAGTTAGAGAAATGTTATTAAAAGCTTTAAATAAAACAACAATAAAACGGGAAAAAGCTTTAAGACTTGAAGAAGGTGAAAAATTAAAACTCATAACAGATATGAATTCTTATTATTTCGATTCTATTATTATTGCAACTGGTGGACATGCCAGTTATGAATTGTTTACGAGATTAGGTATCAATATAATTGAACCAAAACCAGCTTTGGTCGGACTATTAACTAAAGAAAAATTATCTAACCTATCAGGTGTTGTTATAGAAAACTGCAAATCAGAAGGTTTGATAGATAATTTATTATTTACACATAAAGGAGTATCTGGACCTTTGATTTATAAAATTTCATCATTAAAGGCTAAAAACAACTTTCCATATAACTTAAGCATAGATTTATTTCCTAAGGATATTGATTTGCAAGAGTTTATCAATTCTAACCCACATAAACAAATAAATAATTTACTTTCAGAATACATACCCAAAAGAGTTGTAAATTACATATTAGAAGATTGCGGAATCTCAAGTAGTCAAAAATGCCATTTAATAAACGCAAAACAAAGAGATTGTATTTTAGAAAAACTTCATTCTTTAAACTTAACGATTATCGGGACATCTCCTGATGGTGAAGTTGTAAC
>CAKUVB010000029.1 GCA_934693215.1 uncultured Candidatus Melainabacteria bacterium | reverse complement strand
GAGTTCGAATCTCCTAACCTCCACCATTTTAAAAAAGAGACCTTAAGGGTCTCTTTTTTATTGCACTGACTGAATTTCAAAAGTTCGAAGGTTTTTAAGAAAACCCCAAAGTGTGAGGTTCGTCCCCGAAAGTCCACCATAAAAAACAGAACAACAAATGTTGTTCTGTTTTTTATTATGCAATGTTATGGTTTGATAAAAACCTTCTAAAAATGCGTTTAGCATTTTCTAGGAGTTGTGCAAGTGAGTTGAGACTGAAATGACCACAATAGCTAAATGGTTAAGATAGATTTTTTCGTGCTAAAAATATATCTAATAATTCACCTTGACAATTCAACGCATTTTCATCAGGAACAATAGTTTTCAATTCTATCACCTTTGATAACCTGCCAGAAGCGTCTAAATTTTCAAAGAAGCTTTCCATATATCGAATTCTATCTCCAGAAACATATTCAGAAAGATACTTTTGATAATCTTTGGCTATTTGTGCAAGTTCTGGTTTTTGTGTCAAAATGCCTTCTGCAACTTTATTATATGGACAAATATAATCAGAACAAATCCTATGAGATTTTTCTGTAAGGCTATTTATTGATTGATTAAAAGTCTTTGCATCTCCTTTCATATAAGATATTGCCTGTCGCTCTGATAGTAATGAAACAATATCAGAAGAATCTAATTTTACCGTTTCATTTCCAAACAATATCTTATGCTCTTTTGAATCATAAATTAATTTATTCGCAAATTTTCTAAAATCAGGACTATCAATTTTTTGAATTACTTCATTCAAATTTTGTTTTGAAAGAATATTTGTTAAATCAAATTGGTCAGGTCCCATCATTCTAAAATTTTTATTTGTAAAAATCTTAGAATTTATTACTTCAAAATTATCCAAAATAAAACCTGCATTATTTAATTTCTTTTCAAATAATGAATACATATATGTTGATTTCGAATTATTTATCGTCGATAATCTTTTTTTTATAACATTAAAATCACCTCCAGAATTCTGAGTTATATTATGAAAAAGATTATCTAATTCTTTTTTATTCGCATCTTGATATTCGTTGGATAAATTTGATGAAACATAACTTCTTAATTTTGCAGGACTAAATTTTATACCACTTGAATCAATAATTTTATTTCCATTTTTACAAAAGGAATCAGAAGCCTCCAAATAATGTTTTCCGTAAGATAAGCCTTTTGTTGAAGCTCCTTTTATAAATTTGTTACAATTTCCAAGCAAATAATTACTAAACGGCATACGTTCTCGCAAAAATAATTGACTTGCTTTACACAAATTTACCATATTAAAATCCATTATATCTTCTACACTTATATAAAAAATTTTGAACTGGCAAAATTGACTTCATAACAATAGAAATAAAAATTTTCCAACTATTATTATGATACAGCTCATTACATTTCTTAATAATAAAATACAATCAAAACCGCCTACAATTATAAATATTTTTTCTGCTATAAAATTACTAATAATTCAACTTGGCGATATTAAACTCAATTATCACTTCGTGTTGAACATTATTCAAAGTATCTGCCAAAATTTTGGGAGTATTTTTATTTTGTCTAAAAAGTTCGAATTTTGACTCTTAATGCCAACCATAACTCTAAGATTTGATAAAATATAAAAATAGAAAGATTTAAACAGTTTTTATAAGCTGTTTAAAAAGTGTTTAAATTGTGTTCAAAATTTATTTTATTTTTTAAAGATTTATTATTTCAATTACACTATTAAAATCTTTTACGTCAACTGAAATATTTTTCATCATATTACTGAAGTTTTCATTAATTATTAGATATAATAAACTTTTATCTATTAATTTTTTATTTATTTATTTTCTTTTGCATTGGCTTTTAGAGCTTCTACTTGTGGACTTAAATATAAAAATATTATTAATATAATTCTAGTATATTCAGATACTTTTTAGATAACTCAATAGTAGCACCTTTATGTCTTTGTGATATTCCATGAGTACAATCACAACGTATTTTATATGCTTTCTCAAGGTCTTTTTCTATTGCTTCTCAATATATTTCATCATAAAAATTCTGTAAAAGCTTGAGACACCTTTGAATAAAGAGATTCTAAAGCAATCACATTATAAGTTATTTTAGCAGTACATATTTTATCTAATTAATCCATATAAAAATCTAATGATATTTTTTATAATCTTCTATAACCAAATTTTTAATGATATCCATATATTGTGGTAATAATGTTTTTACTTCTGCTATATTTGCTTTATTAATAGTTTCGGGTCGCCATAAACTTTGCGGATTGGCATAAGAGTTAGCAAAAGAATTCCAATTATTTATTGGATATAATGCTAAATCATTGCAAACATAGTTTCTTAAGTTTATAGTATGCAAATCAAGTTCTTGGTAAAACTTTATTTTTTCGCAAAAAATTAAAACGAGACTTTTAATCAATAAACATTCAAAATCCCAGTACTGATGAATCTGTATTTTACAAGATTATTGTACATCTAATAAAATTGTTATAATTTAAAGCTCTGCTTTTCTAAGATATAATATAAACGAAATACGAAATTGGTTTGTTTGCAGTTGGCTTAACTAAAAAAAATGAACAATAAACATAGGCAATATTCTATTTAACTATAGATATATTTTTAACCTATTTACTAACTTACTTGAAATTTCCGTAAAAATATTGTATCCACTAACTTCTTCAATACGACCTTCTTTCAGATGTGACACATACATCACTCTGAAGAGATAAAAATCAAATCGAAAAATTAAAAACTAAACAACAACTAAATCTTTTTTATTGTTATTATTTAAATCATCAGGCTTTGAACAATAAACTATTTGGTTAGCAATACGCTTTATTACAGATACACAAACCGAATTGCCTGCCTGTTTATATAATTTTGCATCACTCATATTTAATGGCAATTTAAAACTTTTATCAAATCCTTGTGTGTTAAAACATTCGTGTGGAGTCATTTTACGTATACCATATTTTGTTTTAATAATGCACACATTATGTCCACCTTCTCCCTGATTGGCAGTTAAGGTTGGAACTACTCCGCTTTTATTTTTTCTTACATATTTTCTTCGCCACTGATAGATTGCTTTATTATCGTCCATAGCTTCTACAAGTTTTTCATATAAATTCCCTTTATATTTATTAGGCGTATAATAATATTTTTCATCAAATTTTTCATCAAAATTTATAATATCATCTAAACCGGTAGTTAATTTTATTGGTAATGGAAATTCAAAATTTCTCCATAAATCTTTATCTTTAAATGCAACTATGTAGATACGTTCTCTGTTTTGTGGTATATTTCCATATTCCATAGCGTTAAGTACGGAATATTTAACAAAATATCCTTGTTCTTTTAATTGATTTATGATTACTAAAAAAGTATTTCCGTTATCATGTCCAACAAGATTTTTGACATTTTCTAAAAATATTATTTTAGGTTTTTTTGCTTTTATAATACGTACAAGTTCAAAGAACAATGTTCCTCTACCTTTTTCATCTTCAAAACCCTGTCTTCTTCCTGCAACACTAAAAGCTTGGCAGGGAAATCCAGCTAACATAACATCAAAATTCGGAATTTCGTTTACTTTAACATCTCTAATATCTCTACAATCAACTTTTAACTCGAAATTCTCTTCATAAGTTTTAGCAGGATAGCAATCGAACTCATTAGCATAAATAGTTTTAAAGAATCCCGTACTTTCAAAACCTAAATCAATTCCACCGACTCCAGCAAAAAATGATGCACAAGTTAGCATTTCACAACCTCCTCTATTTAATATAATCTTATAACAAAAATAGCGGCGGGTTGCAATTATTTTTTTTTACAATTATTAAAAATTATTTTTACTGGCGATTATCTTGAATTATTTTACATTTTCTGATGTCAAAAATTATATCTGGAGTTAAACCTTGTGCATCTACGAATAACTTTTGTAAACTTACATGAGGTCTGCGTTTTTGATTTTTCTGGTCTTGAATTGTTTGAGTTTTATTAGCCGGATATTTACCAAAGTCTTCAGAATTAATCTTTAAATCATATATATAAAGCAAATTGTCTGATAAATTAAATCTTAAGTATACCAAATTATCAAATTTACATTCTGGACCGAATGATGAAAGATCCCCATCAAAACGTGAAGATGCTTTAAATTCAATTTTTTGCTTTGTTCTAGGATCAGTTGCATCACCACATTCTGCACCTCTATTCCATAACAAATCTAAACAGTAACAGCCCATTGGTTCACTAATGGCATCAGGAATATTCATTCCTCGTCTACTATTATTAGAAATATAAGTATTAAGATCTTTCCATTTGAAATAAGCAGAACAAGTTTCGTCTATTCTTGCATCATCGATAGAAATTTGACCAAATTTTTTAAATTGTGGCATATATAATTCCTCCATTATTCAACAAACATTTTATAGGTTTTAACTTCTAGGGCATCTGCAATTTTTTGTACATTTTCTAATGCTATACTACGCTGAAACCTCTCAATATCACTAATATATGTACGATGTAAGCCCGCAATTTCTGCGAACTTTTCTTGCGAAAATCCTTTTATTTTTCTATACTTTCTAAGATTTGTTCCAAAGACTTTTAAAATATCCATTAATATATGATAGCTTTTTGAACACAATCAGTCTACAGACAATAAGAGTATTTTATCTTAACAAAGATTCTATTTAAACATTTTGAATTATAATAAAAATATGACTAGCGAGTTTAAAAATTTTATAGAAAATGAATATTCAAAAATAGGAATAAAAGATATATCCATATTAAAAGAGAATGTTCAAAATGTATTTTCCAAATATCTTGTAAATAGACAGAGAACTTTGAAACTATATATGGATTTATTATTTTTAGAATTTATAAAATATAATAAAATTAAAAAATCTTCAAAATTTTTTATTTTTTTTGAAAGCGAAATTTTAAATTATAAAAATTTAAAAAACCGTTACCAAAAAGACTTTTTAAATTTAATGAAAATAATGTTTGAAATTAATGAAGAAGCTGGTAATAATTATATGTCAATATGTTTCAATCAACATTCCATTAATAATTTTTCAAAATATAACGATTTAGATAATATGATGAAAATGATGGGTGATCTGTTAGAAGAATGCCTATATAGGAATTTAAGATTATTGTATGGATTTATATTTTTCATGAAAAATCTTATAATACCTCCAAACTTATTCGACATTAACTTTGGAGGTCTAATAATTGAATTAAAAAAATATTTATCTGATCCAACCTTTTTAAATGACTACATCTATAATATTCCTTTAAATCAATTAAGGAATATTTGCAAACATAAAACCTATAAATTAATTAATGATCAAGAAATACAAGTAGAATACGGCTCTAACAAAAAGAAAATAGTAATCATTAAATATGATGACATTTTAAAACTTCTCAAAAATATAAATCTTTTCAATACAACAATAACTCTTATATTTAATTTAATATATCTGGATATCATTCCAGATATACATCAAGATTTAAATTATGACAATATAAGATTAGAAAACTCGTTTTCTTCATTATTTTATAGTTTGAGATATTTGAATTATAAAATAATAAAGTATGGATTGAATACAAAAAATAATATCTTTGAAATGTGTTTTGAAGATGTTGATAATATTGATAATACCCTAAATAGAATAATTTTAATTTCTCAGAATTTTTCAAGAATTGCTAAGTATATATATGATGATAAAATATTGAATATCTCTCCTGATGCAATAAAGATAAGCCTAATTTATAATAATATGGAAATTGCTAATGCGATTATTTCATATGATTATGCATTAAATTATATTATGAAAAAAAATGATATTGTTGAGTTAATTAATAATATAGAATTTAATATCATAAACAACAAAAAATAAATAATATATGAATTTTTATTTATAAAAACACAACGTTATTGTCATTCTTAATGATCAATATAATTTTAGATAAGAGACGTAATAAAATAAATTAAAAACCACATATGCACTCTCATCTCCATCTCTATTTAATCGACATATATATACAAGAGTTATTATGTATTAAGAAAATAAAAAATATAAGATTTATCCCCAAATGTCCACCATAAAATAATTTAGATAATCATTTTTTAGTTTTATTGTAAGACAAAATTAGTTTCTCGCAATTTGTTATAAACCTCAAAAGTTATATAGCAATCCTTCAAACCTCTATGGTTATTTTTGGTATCAATATCATAATATTGAGCAATTGTAGTTAATTTAAAATTCGGGAGTTCTAAATTTCGTTTAGCAAAAATCATCGTATCCATAATAGAATTCTCAACAATTTTATTTAAAACTAACTGTGTCTTAGCTTTGATAAATCGCATATCAAAATTTACATTATGACCAAGAATTATATCGTTTCCAATAAAAGCTAAAAACTCAGGCAATACATCTTCTATAATTGGTGCATTATTCAACATAGAATTTGTTATACCTGTAAGTCCTGAAATAAAGCTATTCACACCTTTTGAAGATTTTAACAACGTAGAAAATTCTTCTACGACCTTATTATCTCTAACCTTCAAAGCTGACAACTCAATTATATCGTCCTTTTGAGGACTCAAGCCCGTTGTTTCAATATCAACTACTGTATAGTTTTCATGCCAATTCGTCACTAAACAAGCTCTCCTTTTAAGTACCAAGTTTTAACACCAACTATTTTGACATTAACAAATTCCCCGATTCGGTTTGTATCACAAGGTACATGTACCATTTTATTGTTACGAGTTCTACCAGATATAACATTTACGCCTTTATGGTTCTCAAATTTTTCAACAAGGATTTCCATTTCTCGACCAACATATTTCTTGTTTGAAATCAAACAAGCTTCTCTCACAGCTTCATTAAGTCTTGCTAATCGTTCCTCTTTAACCTCTTTTGATAAAAATTTATCTTTCCATTTTGCAGCTACAGTACATTCTCTAGGAGAATACGCAGCCGTATTTGAATAATCTAATTCCAACCTCAAAATTTCATCACAAGTATGTTGGAATTGTTCTTCCGTTTCTCCGGGAAAACCTGCAATAAAATCACTTGTAATAGTAACATCTTTAACTCTGTTTCTGATATGATTACAAATTCGTGTATAAGTTTCAACATCATATCTTCTGTTCATTTTCTTTAACACATAATCATCACCTGATTGCATAGGAATATGGAAATATTCACATACCTTGTCAAGTTCAACAACTGTATCTATTAATTCTTCTGTGATATCGGTAGGATAAGATGTGACAAATCTAATTCTGAATTTACCGTCTAAATCGTTAATCGCACGCAACAATGCTGACAAATTAACATCTTCACCATTTTCATTTACGCCATGATAACTATCTACATTTTGTCCAAGCAATGTAATTTCCTTAAATCCTTCAGAAAGAGCATTTTTTACCTCGTTCATTATTTGTTCAAATTTTCTTGAACGTTCTCTACCTCTCGTGTATGGAACAATACAATATGAACAGAAGTTGTTACAACCTTCCATAATCGGAATCCAAGCATTGACACCTTCTTTTCTTATAATATCAAGATTATCTTCTGAATAAGGAATTTCTTCTGTTGAACAAATTTTTTCACCCTTCTCTATACGTTTTATTAATTCAGGCAATTCATACAACCTATGAGTTCCTAAAACTAAATCTACATACGGAGCTCTTTTAAACAAGTCTTCTTTTTTTTGCTGAGCAACACAACCTGCAAATACAATTTTTAAATCAGGACGAGATTTTTTCCATTTACCCCAAGTTCCTATAGCACTAAAAGCTTTATCCTCTGACAATTGTCTGATTGAACAAGTATTAATTATCAACAAATCAGCCTCTTTTGCTTCTTTTGTTTGTTCATAATCTAACCATTGAAGCATACCCAACATTCTTTCTTCATCTGATTTATTCATTTGACAACCAAGAGTCTCTATATATACTTTTTTCATTTAAAATCCCTTCCTCACTATAAAACGTGCCCGATGGGAGTCGAACCCATGACCTCAGGCTTCGGAGACCTACGCTCTATCCAACTGAGCTACGGGCACCTATAATTATATTCTATCTTAAAATAACCATTTCGCAATTTCTACAATCAAACTTTAATGGGTATTTTGCACCTTTTTCATCTACAAGAAACAATTTTTTTGGCGATTTACACATATTTAATGCATACTTAATACAATGTTTTGTTCGCATTAATTCTAATGCAGAATTATCTCCGACAATTTGACACCCACATTTATTATAAAACTCTTTTGCTTCATCATTATATACATTTGCGTGATAATCATCTTCTGATTTATAAAACTGAGCATATTTTAAAGGACTTTGAGCTTCTTGTATATAATTTCTTTTTCTTTCGTCCATTAATTTTGCAAAAGAAACTCGCCTTAGCTCATTAACAACAGATATTGGCAAGAAAGGTACAGATGCGTTTATATTTACATCTTTTACAACAAAATCAGATTCCCCCGATTTTAAGAATTGAGTTCTAAAGACTTCATTCATTCTCGCCTGATTATTTGCTCTTTGACCTTTAGGTAAAGGTATTGAGACTGTATTATTATCTTCATCTGTAGATATAATTCTATCGTCTATAATACTTACCCAAGCTTTTATTTTTCTGGTTATTTTAGCCGTTTGTAATTCTTTTTCGTATAAAACATCTTTATTTCTATACACAGGTTGCCCTATTTCAATACTATCAGGCATTTTGTTTGGAAAAATTCTATTACCTTCAACTCTATTTATCAAGCAACCATTTTCTTTACCAATACATAAACCATCTTGTGAATGAAATTCTAATTTACTTTCAACGTCAAAATAATTTCTTCCAATCTTTGTAACAATACCTACGAACGCACCTTTTGGTGCATCAAAATTGTAACATTTTTCTCTTTCTTTCAAGAAATAATTAGTATATCCTCTATTAAATATTTTATTCAAATCTGGTTCAAAATTAGTTATAACCTCTCCTGAAGATATTTTTTGAGAATATTTATCTAACAATGCTCTATATGTCAAAACAACTGTTTTGACATAATTTATATCCTTTAATCGTCCTTCTATTTTATATGAATTTACACCAATATCCACCATTTCTTTTATATATCTGGAAGCATTAAAATCTTTTAAACAAAGCAAATGCCTGTCTTTTACCAAAATATTTCCATTATCATCTACTAAAGAATATTTTTTTCTACAAGGTTGAGCACATTCTCCACGATTAGCAGAACGTCCTCCAATAAATTCACTTAAATAACATTGTCCACTATAAGAAACACATAAAGCTCCATGAATAAAACATTCTAACTCTATACTTGTATTTTCTCTAATTTCTTTTATCTTATCTAACGAAAGTTCTCTTGCTAAAACAACTCTTGATAAACCAAGTTTTTCAAAAAATTTTACTTTTTCTAAATCCCTGTTATCGCATTGGGTACTTATATGTAATGGAATTGGTGGTATCTCTCCATTTATTCCAGCCTCTATAATTGCCATATCTTGAACTATCAAAGCATCAACTTTTATTGAATAAAGTTGTTTTATTAGTTCTTTTACCCTTTCAAGCTCGTTATTATAAAAAACTGTATTTACAGTTACAAAGACTTTTGTATAAAATTTATGAGCATATTCAACAATTTCTGCAATATCCTCAAGAGAATTTCCTGCCTTACTTCTTGCTCCAAACTGAGGTCCACCAATATAAATGGCATCAGCACCACAATCTATAGCCGCAATAGCTGTTTCTTTATCTTTAGCTGGTGCAAGAAGTTCTGTTTTCATCAAGAATTCCTCTATGCTGCTACTTGAGAAGTTGATGTAGTAATATTATCTTTATCTTTCCAAATATCAATCAATACTGAACAGAAGAATATACTAGAATATGTACCTACTGTAATACCTAATATCATAGCTAATACAAAATCTTTTGTTGTAACTCCGCCAAAGAAGAACAACGCAAACAATGTAATCAAAGTAGTCAAAGATGTATTAATACTTCTTGCCATAGTCTGATTTATACTATAATTGATAATTTCACTAAATGACATTTTCTTTGAATAATATCTTAAATTTTCTCTAATTCTATCAAATACAACAATTGTATCGTGAACAGAAAAACCAATAACGGTAAGAATTGCCGTTACAAATAAAGCATCTATTTCTACATTTCCAAAGATTCCGATTAGAGCAAATACACCACATACAAACAATACATCGTGTACCAATCCCAATATCGCAGCAAGAGCATAGTCAAACTGAAAACGAATTGTTAAATAGCATATAATACCTAACAAAGCTAAAGATAAAGCTATTAATGAATTCTTAAACAATTCTTTACCTACAGTAGGTCCAACAGATGAAACTTGTACTAATTCAGCATTTGGATAATCCTTTTGAATAGTCTGAGTTATAACTTGTTGAGTATTTGATTTGCTATCAATAAATTTTGTTCTAATAGAAATCATTGATTTCAAATCAGTATTATCTTTTGTGGTATTTACATTTACTATTTGAATAACAGGACTTTCTACACCTGCATTTTCAAGATTTGTTCTTATATCTGCAATTTTATTATTTGTTATTTCTCTTTTTACACCATACTGCAAAGTCGTACCACCAGTATAATCAATACCAACTTTTAAAGGAGTGTGGGTTGGTGTTGTTATCGTAGAATATAACATTCCTATAATTCCAGGTATTAGTAATAGTGCTGAAAAAGCTAAACACCAAAATCTAATTTTAACTATATTAAGTTTCATAATTTATATAACCTTTCCTAATCTATAATACCAAATTTTGCATTTTCTTTCTTAGATTCAGTAACTTGATACCCTTGTCCTATTTCGCTTGCCTTTAAGCCAAACAAAGCAGGATTTGTAAGAGTTTTTGTTCCAAATATTAGCAACATGAAGTTTTTAGTAACTGTAATTGCAGTAAACATTGAAACTACAACCCCAAGAGCAAGAGTCAATGCAAACCCTTTAACAATACTTGTACCTAAGCAATACAATATAATACAAGTAATAATAGTTGTCATATTCGAATCAAAAATACTTGTAAATGCTCTATCAAAACCTGAATTAATTGCAGTAAACAAAGTTCTACCAGCTCTCAATTCTTCTTTTGTTCTTTCAAAAATTAAAATATTAGCATCAACTGCCATACCTATACTAAGTATAAAACCTGCAATACCCGCTAATGTCATTGTAACAGGTATTGTTTTAAATATTGCAAACAAAATTATTCCGTATATACATAATGCTATGTCAGCCACGATTCCGGGAACTCTGTAATATGCAATCATAAACAACATTACAAGTCCTAAACCAATAATACCTGCGATTTTTGATTTTGCAATACTGTCCGCACCAAGAGTTGGTCCAACTGTATTTTCTTCAATAATTTTAGCCGGAACTGGTAACGCACCTGCATTCAACAAATCAACCATTTTTTTAGCATCTTCGTATTGGAAGCCATTATCTCCACCTGAAATTTGAGCTCTACCTTCTAGGATAGGTTCTCTAATTACTGGTGCAGATTGAAGTTCGTTATTAAAGAATATTGCCATAGGTTTGCCAACAAGTTCTCTTGTTAGTTTTGCAAATTTTCTTGTACCAACGCTATTAAATTCTAAATCTACAACCCATTGACCGTTTGTAGAGTTTGTACTCAAGTTAGCTTTTGATAAATCTTTACCGGTTAAACCCGTAGATTCCCATTCTGTAGTGTATTCTTCACTACCTTTAGGAGCTTTAAATTCAAGTTCTGCAGTATCACCGATAAAAGCTTTAGCTTGTTCTAAATCTGATACATCTGGGATTTCAACAACAAGTCTGTTTTCACCTGAACGCTGAACAACAGTTTCAGCAACACCTAACTTGTTAACTCTGTTTTCGATAGCAAATAACAAGCTATCCATCATATCAGGTGTTATTTTTGCAATTGAATTTGATGTCTGAGCTTCTAATACCAGCCTAGACCCTCCAACCAAATCAAGTCCTAATTTTGTTGGCTTTGTAAATATCAATACTAATGAAACTATCACAATTGCAACAATAGCCCAAAACATTATTACTCTATTTTTCATTTACTTGTTGTACTCCCTTTTATTATTTACATCTCTATTTTAACAGAAATAACAATATTACAATAATGCCATTAGGCTAGCTTGAGTGGAGTCTATTGTTGAAAATAACTCCTTCTTTTCATCTTCTGTTAATTCTGTTAGAGGTTTTCTTACAAATTCATTTATAATATTTTTATGTGCCAAAACAGTCTTTACTGGAACTGGGTTTGGTGCCATAAATAATTTTCTGAATGTTGGATACAATTGTTGATGTATCTGCAAAGCTTTATTTACATCTCCTGATTTAAAGCTTCTTATCATCATTTTTATTTGTTTACCAAACAAGTGAGATGCAACTGATACTACACCATGGACACCTAAAGACATCATAGGTAATGTTAAACTATCATCACCACTTAAAATAGTAAAATCTTTCGGACATTTCATTCTTAGTTCAGTTATAGTGTCCATATCAGCATAGCTTTGTTTTAGAGCAGCTATATTATTATATTTTTCTGCTAGATATTTAACTGTATCAACAGACATATTAACACCAGTTCTTGAAGGAATATTATATAAAATTATAGGAATATTAACCGCTTCAGCAATTGCTGAGAAATGTTCAATCATTCCTTTTTGAGAAGGTTTGTTATAATAAGGAACAACACACAAAATTGCATCAGCTCCTTCTTGTTCTGCCAATTTTGACATTTCTACAGCAGTAGCAGTGCTATTTGATCCTGTACCCATAACAATTTTTGCATTATTTTTTAAACCTTTTTTAGCAGCATGCAAGATTTTTATTTCTTCTTCATGCGTTAAAGTTGGGGATTCACCCGTTGTACCAGTTACAACAATAGCATCTGAACCGTTCGTTGTTAAATATTCTGCAAGTTGTTCAACTTTTGCGTAATCAATATCACCCGTAGCCGTCATTGGCGTTACCATTGCCGTAATTACTTCCCCAAAATCAAACCTCATAATTATTACCTCTTTCCTTCTATCAAATGTATTATAAAACAAATAGATTATTTGGGTTGTAAAAAAATATTAAATTCTGAAATAAAAAAAAGTTTATGTTATATTAGAATAATATACGACTTAGGAGGAAACGAAATGGAAAAATTAGCAGATATTGGTGTTTTTTGTGGTTCAGGTTTTTACAAGTTTTTAGATGATATCAAAGAAGT
>CAKUVB010000028.1 GCA_934693215.1 uncultured Candidatus Melainabacteria bacterium | reverse complement strand
ATTTACAAGTCCTCATATTTTTGAATATACAGAGCGTATAAAAATAAATGATGTTGAAATAAGCAAAGACGATTTTTGCAAATATTTATCTATCGTAGTAGAAGCTTCTGATAAGTGTAATGTAACTCTTACAGAGTTTGAAATCCTTACAGTTATGATGTTTAAATATTTCTATGTTAATAATATTGATGTCGTTGTATTAGAAACAGGTTTGGGCGGTAGGCTTGATGCAACAAATGTTATATCAAAGAATTTATGCTCTGTGATAACTCATATTGATTTAGACCACACAGAGAGATTAGGGGATTCAAAAGAAAAAATAGCTTATGAAAAAGCTGGAATTATAAAACCTCAATGTCCTGTTGTTACAAGTGAAGGATATGAGGCTATTAGAGATAGAGCTGATGAACTGGATTCTATGATGCTTATGGTAAATCCTTATGTAGAACCTGTTTTTGCAAATTCATTGGTGTTAAAAGGTATTCAACAAAGAGAAAATCTTGCTCTTGCGATTGCAGTAATAAAATATTTGTTTAAGGATATTGATGATAATACAATAATTAGAGGCTTGATGAGAGTTAAGCATATTTGTAGATTTCAGTATGTGAAAGAAAAAAATCTGATTGTTGATGGTTCGCATAATCCTAATGGTGTTAGGGTTTTGAACGAAAATTTAAACTTGTATTATCCGGATAAAAAGAAAAGGTTTATATTTGGTTGTTTGAAAACAAAAGATTATAAACGTATGCTTGCTGATTTGTTCAGTTTTGAACAGTATGAAGACAATCAACCTGAGATTTATTTTTATGAGTTTAATTCGGGAGATTCATGTACCTTTGAACAGTTAAGAGATGAGTGTATTTATTTTTCTAAAAAATTGACATCTATTAATGATATCGAGTTTTCAGAAGATGTGCTAACCGTTGTTTGTGGCTCTTTTTATATGCTAAATGAACTAATTAAAAAAGAATGGGTAGAGTAAAAAAAAGACCGTCTTAAGACAGTCTAACAACTATTACAAAATTCTATTCTTATAAAAACTTGTTTAGAATTCACAACAAAAAGTTGTGTGAATTCTTGCACTAAATAATAAAATATCCCTTAGTGATTTGTTTCTATAGTATATAACTTTGGTATAGTAATTGTCTATAGTTTAAATACATTTGTTACAAAAGTTATTGATTTTTTTTATTGTTTGCTATTTATCTTGCTAATTTAGCAATTTTTGTTGCCCATTTTGGAAGTCCGAATTCGTGTAGTTGTTTGATAAATTCTTCTGAATATTTTTGCAAATCCCCTTCCATAGCAACGGCTATAAATTCTTCGGGATTATTAAACGCATAATTAATATGCCATTCAGGTATTCCACCTTTTCTAAATTCGTTCCAAAATTTACTTTTTCCTTCCCAATTTTTAGGAAATCCAAATAACCTTTTTTCATCGTTAGAGTGGGTTGTTTCATGTCTTAGAACGCTCATACTTTGATAACCATCTAGGGATATAGCTTTGGTGTTGGAGCTATCACAAAGACCTGCAGCTCTACTTAAGCCATAACACCTTTTATTATCTATATAATCTCGTTTTGCGGTTTGCAAATCAATAGTAGGTGGCATTTTTGCTTTGCCTGAGCTGGCTTTATACCAAGCTTCCAATTCTTCTTTTACTTGCATTAAATATTCATCACTTTCACTTTGATTTGTTGGTAAGAATACTTTTACACCATATTTTTGATTTATTTCTCTAAGCAAGTCTTGTGTCGAATGAGAAGATATTTTTGTTTTTATATAATATTCATCATATAGAAATTCTGTAATTTCGCTTTTTTTGTTTTTGCATAGGTCAACAAGTTGTCCGATATATTGATCTTGAACAAAATCTTCATACCTGTTACCTTTTATAGGGATAGCTTTTTCCTTACAAAAATCCAAATATTCTCTATATCTAGGTTTGTCATATCTCTGAAAATTGTTATATCCATTAAAGTTTACGATTGTGGTATAGTTACCATTCAGGTTGTTGTAAGCATCAACATATCGCCATGTATCATCAATATTCTTATAAGGCATTTTCTTATAAAAATTTTCTAACATAGTTTTTAATTTTTCATCATCAATGAGATCTAAAGCTTGTTTTAATTCTTTTTCACTAGTATTAAATTTTTCAATTTCGTATTTAATAATTGTTGATTTACTTAACCCTTGTAATTCTTGGCTTTTATATATTTTTTCATCTTTTGTCATCTCAAGGATTGCTTGTAAGTTGTATCCTTTATCTATATATTCAGCAAGGTAACTCTCATTAAATAGTGAAGGACCATTAGGTTTTGTCGTATCTCTCATATTCGCTAATTTGATAAAGGTGTCAAAGTCTTTTAATTTAGCGAATCTTTCAATGTTTTTCGGTATAAAAAACATTTGATATTGTTTACCATCGTCTGTATATCGAGTGATACTTTGTAGAGTTTTTATATTTTCGACATTCGCATCGGAGTGAAAGAAATCACTAATATCAGAAGCCGCAAAAAAAGGTCTTTGTTCCCCATTTATATCTATTGTAGTATCTATAAATTGTTTAAACCTTTCTGAACTAACATCTATCTTGGAATCCATTATATCTTTAATATCACTATGATTAAATCTAGGTGCAGTGTGTCGTATTTTGCTATGTTCTGAAAAATAATTTTTGTTATAAATATCTAAGCTATCACAAGCATCACCATATTTTTTTGAAGTGTTTAGAAGATTTGCATCATTTCTCATAATACTTGCTAATGTCTTGAAGGTTTGAGATTTAGTGTCAATACCTTTTTTAAGCATTTTTATTATTTCATAACTTGTAAAACGAGCTTTTATCGTACCTTTTTCATCTTTATAAGTCATTTTTGCAAGCTCTAGAGCCGAGTCTAAATCACATTCTGGTTTTATGAAAAAGTCTCTATATAATGATGTTATAACAGGTTTTAATTTGTTATCGCTTGTATAGGCTTTTATGCTAAATAATTCATCAAGTTTGTTTAAAGATTCAATATCTCGAGTTTTTACGTCATCAATTTGAGTAGATGTAAATCCTAAGTTTTTTAAATTTTCTAAAATTTCATCTTTACTCTTTAGTGATAGCAAATGGTTAATTCTATCTCTCATATTTAAGCTAGCCCTGAACATTGAAGAATGAGCTTGCGATGAAGTCTTGTTGTCAAGAGTTTCTGCCACAGTTTCAGGAATGGAAACTGTAGTTTGTGGCTTCTTAGTTGCAGGAGCTTGTTTTATTTCGTATTTTTTGTTGTCTTCTATGTGCATAAAAAATACCCTTATATATAATAATAAGGATATTTTTTTATAATAATTGCGTTTTGTGTTGACTAGAATCTCTTGTATTTATTGAATATATAGTATTTTAGCTGTTTTTACAAAACTTAATATTCAAATAATGCGTTTGGGTTTCCCGAACAATCTAAACATTTCTATAACGTAATATTTCATCTGACATTTTAAATTACTGTATTCAAAATAAAGTTTGTTTATGTTGCATATATTGCAGTTACAGTGAATATAAAAACAATCTTTTGCTGTATTATTCCAACGTCTGGGACGTCTGCCTTTAAACTCATTCATTTTAAATATACCTCAAGTTTTGTAAAACTTCTCCAAGTACATTTTTTGCAATAGCTTGTTTTAGTACCTCTAAAGTTATTTTTTCTGCTTGATTATCTGTAATTAGATAATTCTCTTTTTTTAGACAGTTAAGAACAATCCAAGGTTTTAATTTTTCAACAATAATAAAATAAATATATTTTTCTTCTTTTTTCTTTTTAAAATTTTTAAACAAATTTCTAAAAAATCCCATAATACTCCCCTTAATCTTTTATATAACTTGACCACTACAAAAATGTATGATATTGTAAAACTTAAGTTAACAATTGTATATGTATTGTAAGATATAATCTTACAAATGTCAATATTATTTTACAAAATAGGTTATAAACTATGAAATTAAAAAATCTTACGACTCTCTTAACAAATGCTCTTGGCTCACCTGTTAATCAGTCTATGCTTGCTCAAAGTCTTGGTATAACGAGACAAACAATCAGTAATAGAGTTAAAAATGACAGCGAATTAACAGTATCTGAATTGGCGAAAATTGAAAAATATTTTAATGTTAATATAACAAATCAAGCTAAAGGGTTATCTTCTGATGATATTTTGATAGATTATTATCCTGATGTGTTTGCGAGTTGTGGTAATGGTTCAATTGTTTTTTCTGAGAATAAAGAAGTTTTTTCTATACCTAGAATTTTATTTTCTAGTTATTCAAAGAGTAAAACTTATTCTATGATTCATTCTAGAGGGGATAGTATGTCACCATTTATTGATGATGATGACAAGTTGATTATTGAACATTCTAATGGAGAGCAGATTATAGATAATAAAATATATGTATTTTGTTATAAAAATGAATTTTTTGTGAAACGTCTTGCTAAAAATGTAGATGAATTGATTGTTAAATCAGATAATTCTGCTTATGCTCAAAGAGTTATTTCAAACAAAGAATTGGAAGATGTTGTAGTTTTAGGTAAGGTTGTTGGAGTCGTAAGAGCTGTATAATGGATTATTTAATTGAAAAAGATGATGGGATAGTTTTGTCTTTAAAAGTTATTCCAAATTCTTCTAAAAATGAGCTAACAAAATCTGATTCAGGTTTACGTTTAAAGATTACTGCACCACCTGTTGATAATAAGGCTAACAAATTTGTTGTGGCTTATTTGTCGAAGTTGTTTAAAGTTCCAAAAACATCAATAAAAATTTTAAGGGGTGATACCTCAAGAGAAAAATCTTTGTTATTTGAAGGAAATCAAGAAAAACGAGATTTTATAAAAGATTTTATTGGTACTCTATAACTTTACTTTCTTGCAAATAGCTTGTTGTGTGTATATAATAAAGCTATGGAATGTCCAAGATGTAATAATGAAGTAAATGAGCATGATAAAGTTTGCCCTCATTGTAGGAAGGTATTACTTTTAGAGTGTCCAATTTGTCATAAATTGAGTAGAACTCCGTTATGTCCGGAATGTGGGTTTGTTATTGTTAGCAAGTGTCATAAATGTGGTCAGCTAAATAAAACTATTAATGGAATTTGTAAAAAATGTGGTTTCAGCACGTATAAAAGTATTTCAATGAATGAGGCTGAAACTGATGAATTTGCTTGTTTAGCAATAACATTTCCAAATCTAGATGATTTGCGTCCTGCACTTAAAAATAAACATATTTTTAATAAGTTTTTTAAAAAATTAAAAAGTTTTATTTTTGCATTTGGTAAACAACAAGAAAATAGGGTTCAATATATTGATAATATTTTTATAATTAAGTATTATAAAGAATTTTCAATGTCTAGTTCTGCTAATAAAGCTGTTAAATCTGCAATTGAGTTGATGAATAAAATAGCTGAAATTAGTTATAAGCTTAAGAAAACTAAGGGAGTTAAAATGGCTTGTAAAATGACCATTTTAAAACGAACTTTAGAGAATGATAATGAATCTTTTAATACAGGGTTGAATATCAAGCTTATTAATACGGAAAATAAAAAAGAAAATTATGCTGATGGTCTGCAATTAATTACGGATCAGTATATTAATTCATTAATATCTCGCAAATATAAGCAAGAAATGATATATTCTTCACAAGTTAATGATGAGCTTATAGAGTTTTATGAGTTTCCTATAAAAGCTCATTTGACTCCGATTATTATTGAAGATGAAAACAAAAAAGAAAATAGGTTGGTAAAACCAAAAGAGTTGCCAAAAGTATCAGATTTAACTGAAGAAAAGAAAGAGATAGACTTATTTTCTAATAAAGTTATTGATATAAAAACAAAGTGTGAGTTTTTAAAAGTTGAAGGCATTGATGTCCCTCAAAAAATACAAGAGTTATTATCAAAAAATGTTTTTATAACGCTAAAATCAAAAGAAAATTTAGCCTTGAGTTCATCTGTTATAGCTGAGGCTATACAAAAAAAGAATCAAAAGATGTTGCATGTTGTTTGTTCTGAAGGTTTTGTGTATGACCCTTATGCATGTTTTAAAGAATTAATAGCATCTTATTTGGGTTTTGATACAAAACTTGCTAATTTAGATACTACATCTAAGCAAAAATTAAAAACTTTTGATAAAGAGGATTTTGTATATAAATTACTTACTCATAACAAGTTAGGAGATATAGAACCTCAAGTTGCACTAAAACAGTATATGGAAATCTTTTATGCTTTTATAGCACATCAAAAAGGCTCTGTTATATTTATTGAAAATTTTGATTTGATAGATGAAA
Source organism: uncultured Candidatus Melainabacteria bacterium (assembly GCA_934693215.1). Taxonomy (GTDB): domain Bacteria; phylum Cyanobacteriota; class Vampirovibrionia; order Gastranaerophilales; family Gastranaerophilaceae; genus UMGS1585. The sequence goes on along the minus strand of CAKUVB010000028.1, from coordinate 7,069 downwards.
CGTCATTAGAAATATTTATAGGTATGATTGAAAATTTCGAACAAATGGGAATTTCTTTTGTTGTTACTGTTCCTGATACCTATTTGGCTCATAAAGAAATAAATGAGCTTTTATATTTAGATGCCTATAAAGAGATAGAGATTCAAAAAACATCTTTTGATAGGTTGTTAGAAACTATTCCTGAGGATATTTCAGAAATAAAAGATTCTTTTTATCTAAAAAAAATAAAAGACCAATTTATGGGTGGTGTGCTATATTTTAAACATGCTTTTCAGTATTTGAGAGATACTCATGTCTTTATATCTCATGAGGGTAAATTACTTGTAAATGCGGAAAAAACTATAATATTTCCATCTTCCTTGGAACAATTATTGTCAAAACGTTTTGAGTCGTTAGAAGAAAATGAATGTTTTATTCTTGCTTATGCATCGTTCCTTGGTAATAATATGGTCATAGGTATTTTAAATGATTTAGGTGTTGAAAATTTAGATGTAGCAATACGTTCTTTGTGTGAGAAAAAATTTATAACAATAAATAATTTCATTGTAGAAGTTGAGAATTTTAGATTACTTCAAAAAGTTATAAAAGATTTTCTAGATGATGATGTTAAAAAAATAATAACTCAGAATATTTTAGAAAAACTTCATACAAAAACACTTGAGGTAGTTAAGTCTTTAGGTTTGATTACGGAATCTCAAACAACTATATTTGAGTTATCAAAATATGCAATATCTCATGGTGATTTTAATGCGTATTTAAGAAACTGTAAGCGATTTTTGTCTATTATAGAAAAAGTGCCTAAGAAAAAGTTGTTACCAGAGATGAAAGAGGCAAGAGATTATATATATTCGACACTTGCACAATATATTAACAAATATCCATCTCATAAAATTTATGCGATTTCAAAGATTATATATGATGATTGCGTAAGAAAAAAAGATGATTTAAAAATAATGAATATTTCGAGTTTGATGCTTGATTCAGCTTTAATGGGAGAAAATTATATCTTGGCTCAACAAAGCTTGCATAATGTGTTGATTCGTATGCTAAATCCGGCTCTAACCGAAGGTAATGCAAATATACAAGCAAAATATTTCTTCTACTCTTGTATAAATGCAAAAATATTGTTTAATGCAGGTAAATTCAAACAATGTATTGAAGTTTTGGACAATATACTTTTATCAATAAATCAAGAATTATTCATGCAATTAGGTGCTAGTAATGTTTCAAAAGATGCTTTTATTACTTATTTTATGACAATTCTTCCTTATGGAGCATTAGCTAGGGTGTTTACTTGTGATACATCTTTAGATAAGTATTTTGAAAAAATAAACTATATGTTCTCTCAAGACATACCAAGTGCTTTAGCAATTAGATATTTGGAAATGTTAGTTCATAATCAAGATATGGAGATAAACGAAAATCTTGAGTTGCAAAATGATAGTTTGTCGCAAATAATAAGATGTTTTATTTTTGCATTCAAACAATTTGATGGAGATTATAACAAATTTGCTCAAAATATTTATCAAGTAAAATTGCTTGCTAGGAAGTTCAAAGATTCTTTCTGGGGATTATTGAGTGATTTGTTGATAGGATATTCTTATCAAAAATTGGGGGCAATAGTTAAAGCAAATGTTATATATAAAGATGTTCAAACTATTGCTCAAAAATCAGGAATGGGATATGTTTCTGTTTGGGCTAATTGGTTTATTGCAAATCTTCATTATGACAAGCACGAGTATGAATTAGCATCAAAAACTATCGGCGATAATATAATCGTTATATCTCGTTCTAGTGCTGATGATATGTTACCTGCAATATTATCTTATATTTTACAAATTAATATTGTAGTTGCTCAGCACTCTTATGATACAGATTTGCAACCTATATTATATAAAATTAATTATGGTTGTGAAAGATTTAATCTTCAATATATGCAATCAATGTTGGTTGAATATGAATCTTATATTGAAGGGTATAAGGCAACAGTTGAGGCTAAGAATAATGAACTAAATAATCAAAATAAAAATGCTGAAACTGAAAATACAGAAAACATTGAAGAAGATAACACTTCCTCAAATTAGTTGTAAAGGAGAGTAATAAATGAAGATATTATTTGCAGCAGCAGAAGTTGCACCATTTTCAAAAGCTGGGGGACTTTCTGATGTTATCGGAAGTTTACCAAAATATTTGGAAAAAGATGCTGAAATAGCAATTTTTACTCCTTTACATGGCTCTATTGACAAAGAAAAATACGGAATAAAAGAGCTGGAAAATTCAGAGATGTGGATAAGTTTTGGAGCTTCTCCTCAAAAATTTAAACTACACATGTGTAAGCTCCCTGATACGGATATAAATGTATTTTTTGTACAGAGTGATTGGTATTTTTCTTGTTTTAAAGAAGTTTATCCAAGATGGCTTGATCCTCAATATGAACATGAAAGATATATAGCTTTTTCTTTAGCTACATTAGAATATGCAAAACAGTTGAATTTTAGAGCTGATATTATTCATTCAAATGATTGGCATACTGCGATGATTCCGTTGTATATAAAAGCAAATTATAAGTTTGATGAGTTTTGGTCAAAGACTAAGAATGTTTTTGAAATTCATAATTTGGCATATCAAGGAGAATGGTTTGAGAGTATATTAGATTTTGCTAATATGCGAAAAGATATTGTTTATAATGAATGGGGTTGTGAACATTATGGACGAGTTAATTGGATGAAGGGTGCAATAAATTATTCTGATAGAATAGTTGCAGTTTCGCCTAAGTATGCAGAAGAAATTTTGACAGGTGAATTTGGTGAGGGTATGGATTATACCTTAAGAGGTAATGCCGATAAGCTTGTTGGAATTTTAAACGGTATTGATTACAAAGTGTTTAACCCAAAAACGGATAAAAATTTGGTGAAGAATTATGATGTTAATTCTTTGAAGAATAAAGAAGAGAATAAGAAAAAAATATTAGAATACTTTGGTTTGAAATATAACCCTGAAAGACCTTTAATTGCTCTGATTTCAAGACTTGTAAATCAAAAAGGTATTGATTTAATTCGTGATGTAGAAAATGATTTACGCCATTTGCCAGCTGATTTTATATTCTTGGGTTCAGGTGATGCGTCTTATGAAAACTTATTTATATGGTTATCTAACAATACCTCTAATATTAGAACTTATGTAGGATATAAGGGAGATTTGGCAAATCAAATCTATGCAGGTAGCGATTTCTTCTTGATGCCGTCTAAGTTTGAACCATGTGGCTTGAGTCAATTAATTGCAATGCGTTATGGTTCGCTTCCTATCGTAAGAGCAACTGGTGGTCTAGAAAACACTGTTGTTGGTTATCCTTTAGAAAATTCAACTGGATTTAAGTTTTGGCGATATAATGGTTGGGATATGAAGGAAGCTATTAACTGTGCAATAGGTGTATATAATGATAAATATACGTTCAATGCAATGAGAAAGTCTGCTATGGAAAGTGATTTTAGCTGGAAAAAAAGTTCTGAAATATATATGAACATGTATAAGGAGCTTGTAGGGTAGATGCAAGAACTTTCAATGAGAAATTATGCTCATATTGGCGATGCTGTGTGGGAATTGTTTGTTAGAGAATATACTGTTTATAAAACTCAGAATTCAAAACAGTTGCATAATATGACGACCGAACGTGTTAAAGCCGGATTTCAAGCAAAATATTTAGATTTGATGCAAGACGAGTTGACTGAGGTTGAACATGAAATCGCAAGACGAGCTAGAAATGCGTCTATTCCTGTTGCCAGAAGAAATAATCAGTCAGAATATCGTTTGTCTACCGCTTTTGAGGCTCTTTTGGGGTTTTGGTATTTGAATGATAAAGAAAGATTAAATTATTTCTTTGAAAAATTTAAACAAATGAAAGAGTTTATTTGATTAGTTTAAGACATAGATTATCAAATACGTTTTGAGGATTCATACCTAAATTTATTTCTTTTTTCGCAGTTTCTATTTGTTTTATATCATCAATAAATGAAATATTATCAGGGTTGCTTTTTAGTATTGATAATATGTAATTTTGCATTTCTTCTAAAATTTTATCGGCAGGAATTTCTTTTGTAAGATTTATTAGTGTTTGAGAAATATCAAACACTTTATTTCTTTTAAAATTCCAGTAATCTTGAAATGTCGATTTTATTGATTCAAAAGAAAAATCATCTCTTTCACCTTTTGAAATATTAAAACATTGAGAACGAGAAACGATTGTTGAGATTATATCTTCCTTGTTAGAGGTCAAGAAAATAAACATAATTCTGTCGTTTGGTTCTTCTATAATTTTTAACATAGAATTGGCAGTTTCTTCTTGAAAATTTTGTGGAGTTAATCCTCTTATGTTACCGTTTTCGTCTTTATCACAGAATATGAATACTCGATAAAACTCAGATGTTGTCATTAACATATTTTTTATCATTTCTGATTGTTTTATAGAAATAACTGTTTTTGTTTCGTCATCAGCAGGCTTGTTGTCTGTTTTTGAGATTGTTAAAACTGCAGGGTGAGTGTTTTCTCTAATCCAGCGACAGTTTAGGCATTGGCAATTGTTTGTATGGTCACCTGTGCAGTTTAATTCCCTTGCTATTTCTTTTGCTAAAATATATTGAGATTCCAAATCGTTACCACAAAACAATAAACTGTGTGCAATAGGAACTCCTTTGTTATTTAGTTTGTTTTGTATTCCTTTTTTAAAATAATTTGTAAGAAAAGGGTATTTATCTGATAATAGCATTTTCGACCTCTGATATTATATCTATTGAAGCTCCGGATTTTATTTTGTATTCTGCATCTGTAAGCATTTCTTTTAAGTGTACTAAGTCTTTTAAAGATGTGTTTTTTAGTTTTTGAATTGTTTGCTTAACAACAAACTCGTGTTGACCAACTACTTTTGAAATCTCTGATGCTGACATTGTGGTAGATTTTAGTTTTATTAAAATCCATTTTCTCATCATTGTTTGAGTAGCGGCTAAAAGTTCTAACGGGTGTTTTTTGTCTAGTAATCGCTTTAGTTCAAGCAAAGCCAGTCCTTTTTGTCCTTTCATTATGTAGTCTGCAAAATTGAAAATATCTTGATTAGAAATGCATATTTCTTTTACCATTTTAGCTGTAACTTTTTTGTTTGGATAAGCAAGAAGAGAAAGCTTTTCAATTTCGGTTGCGAATTCTCTTAGATTGTTTCCAATATGTTCAATCATAATATTGATAGCATCAGTTTCTATTGTTATGTCATGTTTTTTGCTTTCTTTATTAATCCATGCAGATAGTTCAGCTGTTTTATAGGTCTTGATAGTTGGAAATTCTTTTGCATTGTATTTAGATAAAATTTTGTATATTTTTTTTCTCGAATCTGGTTTCTTTCCTTCATTTCTAGGGTATTTTGCGACAAAGAATATATCAAGAGAATCTGTGTTACCTTCAAGTGCTTCAGAAATTTCTTTGGTTTGAAAATCTTCAAGTGCTGATGTTAATAATTTTTCGCATTTAATAACAATCATTAGTTTTCCAAACATCATTGGTTGTGTTCGGAGAGCCGCAATCAAGTCAGGATAAGAGGGATTGTCATGCACAACATAATTCATAGAAGAAAAATTTGTATCAAGTTTAGCCCTATATTTTTTTAGTTCTTCTTCTAAGAGATAATCTTCATCTCCATAAAAAAAATAAATACCCATATAGTGATTATACACTAAAAACGAGAGGTTAAACTAAACCTCTCGTTTAAAAGATATTAAATTTTATTTTATCTATGCTTCATAAGAAACATTTGATTCTGAATTATTAACTTGTTGTGGTTCTTTGGTTGCATTTGGAACTGTTGTTTTTGCTTGATTAACTTGTTCTAAAATCTTGTCGCAGAGTTCTGTATTAGCTATAATTTCTTCGAAACTAAGTTCTCCATCATTATCAGTATCTGCTGATGTTATCAAGTAGCTCTGTACACCCATTTCACTTGCTTGTCTTGTTGTAATTTTGTCCGCATTAAATGTGGTCGTAAATGTATATTGTGAAATTGTGCTCATTTTATGCTCCCAAAGCTTTTATATTAAATCTTTATTTTATTTAAATATTTTCTCCTCAGTCTTGTGTAGCCATAAAGCTTTTAATTTAGCATGAATCGTAAAATAATAAACTTATCATTAAGTTTTAAGCTCCTTTCTTTGTGTTACTTTTTTATAAAGTTTTTTTATTTTTATGAATTTCAAACTTTAAAATATTTGTTACATTTGTAATATTTAGTTCAATTGTGATAAAATAGACTTATGAAAACTAGGCTGGTAAAAAAAATATTAGTTATATGTGCATCATTGATGACTTTAGCTCCTGTAATGGGTGATGATTTCAAGAATAGTGTTGTAAATATGAAGTTTACAAAAGATTCTGTCGGAAATTTAAAAGTTAATGTTGTTACAGCCAAGCCGTATACCAATCCTGTTTTTGTTAATAGAAAAGAGGATAATAGGTATGTAATACTTTTACCTGAAACAGGTAATGCAATGTGTGGTAGACCTGTGATAGATAATGTTGCGGGTACAGTTTCTGGTGTAACTATAAAAACACAACCATATAGTGCTGGGGGGTGCAAAGGATATACCAAGATTACAATAACATCTCCTCACCCGATTAAAGTTACAGCCCATGCTAGTGTGCCAATAGGTTCAGCTCCTGTACAAGTACAGAAACCAGTTGCTAAACCAACTCAAACAGTTGTAAAAACTACTCCGGTACAAGTACAGAAACCAGTTGCTAAACCAACTCAACCAGTTGCAAAGACTACTCCGGTACAAGTACAAAAAACGGTTGCTAAACCAACTCAAACAGTTGCAAAGACTACTTCGGTACAAGTACAAAAACAAGTTGCTAAACCAACTCAACCAGTTGCAAAAACTACTCCGGTACAAGTACATAAACCGGTTACTAAACCAACTCAAACAGTTGCAAAGACAACTCCGGTACAAGTACATAAACCAGTTGCTAAACCAACTCAAACAGTTGTAAAAACTACTCCGGTACAAGTACAGAAACCAGTTGCTAAACCAAC
>CAKUVB010000027.1 GCA_934693215.1 uncultured Candidatus Melainabacteria bacterium | reverse complement strand
AGGGATACCATAACCAACCTGAATTGACAGCATCAGTAATTGATGAAGATGGTTGGTTCCATACAGGAGATATTGCTAAAATAAACAAAGAAGGCTTTGTTTATATAACAGGTAGAATTAAAAATATGATTGTTCTATCTGGTGGTAAAAAAGTATTCCCTGAAGAAGTTGAATCTGTACTTGACCAAAGCGAATATTTTGCAGAGGTCTGTGTATTAGGTGTAGCTAGAACCTTTGGGGCTAAAGACGGAACAGAAGATATTGCAGCAGTTATTGTTCCAAAAGAGGAGTTAATCAATCAATATGATGATGAAACACTAAACTCAATAGTAAAGGGCGAAGTCAAAAAATTAAGCATGCGATTAACAGCTTATAAACGACCAATCAATATTGTTGTTTCAAAAACTCCATTACCTAGAACCGCTACTAAAAAAGTCAAACGAAAAGAAGTTAAAGAACTTGTAAAAGCATAAATAAATAATAAAACCTCTCTTAAATAGAGAGGTTTTATTTTATATACGTTGATATAATATATTCCTCTTGATAATATCCACAAGAGGAATAAAAAACCATTTTGATATTCATAAAATAAATCTTGTAAACATTGTATTGAGGTTTTTATGAGATTTAAGAAACTATTTTTATCCCTATTTTTAATTATAAGTTTATTTAGCACTAATATAAATCTAGCTTTTGCTACTACAATAAAGGATAATACAAATCAAATAGAAGTTTCTAAATATCCTGATTTTTCATATTTATATAATGGCGAGGATAAATTTGAAAATTTCAACCGAAAAATGTTTAACCTCAATATGAAGGTAAACAAATACGCCATACGTCCTATCCATATTGTGTGGGCTTCAATAATGCCAAAATACGGAATGGAAAGAATTCAAAATGCTTATACAAACTTACAATATCCTAAGCGTTTAGTTAGTAGTTTAGTTCAACGAGATTTTAAATCAACTAAAAATGAAACTATTAGATTTATTGCAAACTCAACTATTGGACTTGCCGGCATGTTTGATGCTGCTGAACGTTTTTGGGGAATTGAGGCTAAAGAAAAAGGTATGGACGAAGCTCTTGCAAAATGCAAAGTCAAACAAGGTCCTTATTTAGTTATGCCTTGCATTTCATCAACTACCCCTCGAGGAATTTTGGGTAGTATTCTTGATAATGCTCTAAACCCTTCAAACTATATCGGAACACCCGCAATTGCACTTGTAAAACTTGGTTTCACCATTAATAGAACATATTTTATGCAACCTATTGCTAAAATGCTGGAATCTACTTATGCTGACCCATACGATATTGCAAAAAAGTTTTATGGTTTAGAACGATATATCAAAACAATGGATTTAGATAAAAAAGAAATCCTTAACACCTCTATAGAACTTGCAACAAGACACGAAGATATAGAACCTCCAGCAATGAATCAAGATACAGATAAAAATAACAATATAAAAAATGGTGTTTCAAAAGAAAAAAATTCATCTGATGACGGGATAAAAAATACACCTAATTTTACAGACCCATACACAATAAAAGACCCACCTAATAAAAGAGTTAATCTAAAAACATCTTTAAAAACGAACATCAATCTTGATGACTATTGCCCACAGAATCCGGTCATAGATGCAATGAGAACTGCATTATTTGAAATTCCTGATGTTGATAAATCAATTTGGAGTGAGTTTTCAATATGGAATAGAAGTTTCAGCAATAGAATAAAAACTGCATCTGTGAGCATAGATTCTACAAAAGATAGATACAAATACAGATATATTTTACAAAAAGATAAAACCTCACCTTTAGCGATTATTTATCCATCTATTGGAGAAGGCATTAATTCTCATCACTCAGTAATATTAGCTAAAATATTTTATGATGAAGGATATTCTGTAATAATTCAAGGTAGCCATTTTCATTGGGAATTTGTAAAAAGCATGCCGGATATTTATAAACCAGGTTTGCCATCTAGAGATGCTGAATACTTAAGAGTTGTTACAAGCAAAATCATTAATCAATTAGAAACAAAACATAAATATGATTTTAAAACCAAAACTATTATTGGAACTTCTTTTGGGGCAATGACAGCATTATTTGTTGGAGATAAAGAAGCAGAAAACAACACTATTGGCATTGATAAGTATATTTCAATCAATCCTCCAATAGAACTTTTATATGCAATGAAACAAATTGACAAAAATACAGCAGAATGGAAAACTAATCCTGATAACTTAAAAGAACGTGTTGCAGTTACCACCTCAAAAATAATCCAAATTTCAAAGCTTAAAGATAAAGGTATTCAACCAAAAGAAATACTACCGTTTTCAGATGACGAAGCTAAATTAATAACAGGTTTTATTCTTCACCAAAAATTATCAGATTTAGTATTTACACTAGAAAATACGTCTACCACAAACAAATGTGACATTTATAAAACGATAAACAATATGGATTTTTCTAAATACTCTGATAAATATTTAGTGAAAGATGAAAATACTGTAATTGGAGATTTGGCTTTTGAAACAAGTCTATACTCTATAGCAGACTATTTACAATCCAATAACAATTACAAAATATACCATTCGCTAGATGATTATTTGGTTAATAAAAACCAATTAGCACAAATCAAAGATTATGCAAAAGACAAACTTGTACTGCTCAATAACGGTTCTCATTTAGGGTTTTTATATAGAAAAGAATTTTTAGCAGAACTAAAAAATGAAATTTCTCAACATAAAGAAATCATAGCTCATAAACAAAACTAAAATATTTATGCAGAAGCTTCAATCAATGAAGTATATCCAGCAGAAAAATTAACCTGATTTGCCATATAAACATTAGCAGCTTGAGCTGTGGTTGCTACATTACCAACAGTTTTATTTTGCAAAGAAGATATACCATCACCATAATCATTCGCTAATTTTGCATAATACTGAGCCATCTCTGCATTTGTAACGACACCATCAGTGTTGATATCCATTTCTTCTTTATACTTGGAATCGCCTTTTACAGCATAAACACCTTGTTCAGAAGATTCAGAGACCTGAGCTGGTTCTTGACTGGCACTAGCGACATTACTTTTTATAGCAGAAACAGGCGTCAACGAAGATTTAACCATAGGTTGGAAACTCATCGCAGAATCTATTAACTGTTGATTCATTTTTAATGCCATTAAATCAGGTGACATTTAGACTAAATATACTCCTTTATACACTTATTATAACATTTGTATTTATTGCCTTCAACCGTTGCGAATAAAGATTTTTACAAAATTTAAATATTCACAATTAGTCATGTTTGGTTTAAAATTCAAACATATATAGATTATGAAAAGGATAAAAATATGCTAAAAGGAAACGAAATAAGAAAAATGTACCTTGATTTTTTCAAGGAAAAACATCAACACACAATAGTAGAGAGTTCATCTCTAGTACCGGATAATCCAACAGTTTTGCTAACAACTGCGGGTATGTTACAATTTTTGCCTATATTTTTAGGTATCCAAAAATCACCTTACGACCCTGCAAGAGCAACATCTTGTCAAAAATGTGCAAGAGCCGGCGGTAAAGATTCTGATATCGAAAATGTTGGAAGAACTCCACGTCACCATACCTTCTTTGAAATGTTAGGTAACTTTTCTTTTGGTGACTATTACAAAAAAGAAATTATCCCTTGGGCTTGGGATTTTATAACAAATTACCTAAAATTAGATAAAGATAGACTTTGGGTAACTATTTACGAAACAGATGAAGAAGCTTATGAAATATGGACTAAAGATGTTGGAGTTTCTCCAGATAGAATAAAAAGAAAAGGTAAAAAGGACAACTTTTGGGGTCCTCCTGGAGCATCGGGTTCTTGTGGTCCTTGCTCTGAAATTCATTATGATTTAGGAGAAGAATACAAATGTGATGACCCTAGAGGTTGTGGAATAGATACTTGTGAATGCGACAGATGGGTTGAAATTTGGAACTTAGTATTTACGGAATTATATCAAGATGAAGAAGGCAACCAATCACCTCTTGAAAGCAAGAATGTTGATACAGGTATGGGACTTGAACGTATTGCTATGGTTTGTCAAGGTGTTGCCTCTACGTTTGAAACAGACCTTCTTAGACCTATTCTTGATGAAGTTTGTAAAATGTCAGGTGTTGAATACAAACAATCTGACAAAACAGATATTTCGCTAAGAATAATTACAGACCACGCAAGATGTGTAACATTCCTAATTTCTGATGGAGTTATCCCTGGAAATGAAGGTAGAAGTTATGTATTAAGAATGATTCTTAGACGTGCACTTCGACATGGAAAGATTTTGGGAATGGAACTTCCTTTCTTGTACAAACTTGTAGATGTAATTGTTGACAACTACGGAGAAGCATATCCATCTCTTGTTAAAAACAAAGAAAAAATTGTTGATACTATCAAGAAAGAAGAAGAACGATTCGGTAAAACTCTTGATAGAGGTTACAAAATGCTTGAAGAATTCATTTCTCAAAAGAAAGATATTGATGGCGAAAGTGCATTCAAGCTATATGATACATACGGATTTCCTTTTGAATTAACAAAAGAAATCGCTGCAGATAGTGGAATTAATGCCGATGAAGAAAGCTTTAAAAAAGCTATGCAAGAACAAAAAGACAGAGCAAAAGCTGCTGCTGCAAAAATCTCTGTTACTGGAGATATGAAATATGCAAAAGTAGAAAAAGAGGTTGGTTCAACTGAGTTTGTAGGATACGAAGTTGACAGCTGTGACGCTAAAATCTTAGCCACTATAGAAGGAGAAGGTTATACAGATATCGTACTTAATAAAACTCCGTTCTATGCAGAATGTGGTGGTCAAGTCGGCGATTCAGGTATTATCGAAAACGACAACTTGAAAGCTGAAGTTTTAACAACCTTCAAAGTTAATGATTTATACGTTCACCGTTCAAATATCATTAATGGAGAAATCACTCTTAATGAAACTGTTAAAGCGACTATTGACTCAAAACGCCGTAAACAAATTCGAGTTCACCACACATCTGCTCACTTACTTCAAGCTGCTTTGACAAAAGTTCTTGGAGATGAAGTTAAACAAGCGGGTTCTCAAGTTGACGAAAATAGAATGAGATTTGACTTTACATTCTCAAGAGCTATGACAGAGGCTGAAGTTCAAAAAACTGAAAACATCATAAATACTTGGATTGGTGAAGAACTTGAAATCAATACCAAAATTATGGACATAGAAGAAGCAAAACTTACCGGTGCCGTTGCCTTATTTGGTGAAAAATACGGAGATACAGTTAGAGTTGTAAGTATCGGTGACCCTGTAATTTCTAGAGAATTTTGTGCTGGTACACACGCACACAATACCGCTGATTTAAGATTAATCAAAATCATTTCAGAAGGTGCAATTTCTGCGGGTACAAGAAGAATTGAGGCTGTTGTTTCAAATGCTGCAATTGATTTTATGAACTCTAAAATTAAAGAAATAGATAAACTATCTTCTAAATTCAAAGTTCATTATGATGAAGTTGAAGAAAGAATCAATAAAATACTTGATGAAAACAAAACTCTTCAAAAAGAAATTGTTGATTTAAAATCAGAAAATGCAAGAGCAAAATTTAATTCATACATTGAAAAAGCAGAAGATATAAATGGCGGAAAACTATTCATATCAAAAATTGAATCAATGGACAATGACTCAATAAAAGCTGGTGTTGAATTCTTATCCAATAAACTTGGTGAAAGTATCATTATACTTGTTGCACCAAGAATGGTATTAGTAAAAGTTTCTGATTCTTTTGTAAAAACAGGAATAAATGCCGGTAAATTTGTTGGAGAAATTGCTAAAGCTTCAGGAGCAAACGGTGGTGGCAGACCAAACTTTGCTCAAGGTGGTATAAAAGACATCACTAAAGTTGATGATGTTCTTACTCGCATTAAAAACGAATTGAAAGGAATTTAATGAATATATTATTATCAAATGACGATGGTATATTAGCAAATGGAATAAGAGCCTTGATAGAGGCTCTTTCCACTGAGCATAATGTTTATGTTGTTGCACCAGATAGAGAAAGAAGTGCTGCCGGACATTCTTTGACATTACATACACCTTTAAGGGTTGAAGAAGTTGAACCTTTGTATGGAGCAAAAAGATGCTGGATGACAACAGGAACTCCCGGCGACTGTGTAAAAATAGCAGTAAATGCCATATTAACACCAGAAGAACAACCTGATTACGTTATCTCTGGCATAAACCATGGACCAAACCTTGGTGCAGATATTTTGTATTCAGGAACTGTTAGTTGTGCTTTAGAAGGTGCTATGTGTGGAATACCTAGTATTGCGACATCTTTAGCAAGCCTTCATTCCGAACCTGAAGATTTTAAAGTTGCAGCTGAATTCGTTTCAAAGTTATTAAAAGAATTGACCAATTATAAACTACCTGAAAAAACAATTCTAAATGTTAATGTTCCGGGACTAGAAAAAGAAGATATAGCAGGAGTTGCGATAACTGAATTGGGACGCAGAATGTTTACTGACACCTACGAAAAAAGAATTGACCCGAGAGGAAAAACATATTATTGGATGGCAGGAGAATTAATCAACGAGCCTGAAGATGCAAACACAGATATTGCAACGATTAGAAAAAATCTTATATCAATAACACCAATAACATTTGAAATGACAAGAAAAAATTTCATGTCAGAACTTGAGTCAGAAATTTGTACAAACGGTAAATGTAGTTGGTTTTAGATAAAAACATAAATAATTTTATAGTAAAATCTTCTAAATTACATCGCTATCGTTCGTGACGACTCAACTTTAAACACATAAAAAAGCCGTTTCTATTGAAACGGCTTTCATAAATCAACTTTCATACCCAATTCCTATTCTCTTTATTACATTTTGTCAAAGATAGCAAATATAGCTTCGTCTGATAAACCTAAAGCTGCTGCTTCATCATAAGCTGCTTCGAAATCAGCCATATAACCAGCGATTCTATCTTCTGTTGTTTTAGCATCAGCCTTTTTAGTAACTTTTACATCAACTGTTTTAGCTGCCATAAATGCTAGAACATCTTCACCTGATACTTGTTTTTCAGCAGGTTTGTTATCTCTTACTTCTGCTTCTTTTTTTTCTTCTGCTTTTGCATCTTCTTTTTGTACTGGTTTATTTAATGCTGCTGCTTGTTGCGCTACAAAATTGATTCTGTTAAACTCCATAATTTCTACTCCTATAATAATCTTTCTTTCGATACTTGTATATACGGCATTTTTTTTTCAAACTTTAGGATTTTTAAGCAAACATTTACAAATGTTTACAATAGTTAGAATATTGTGTATAATCAAGAAAAAGGACTAAAAAATGGCAGGACAAAGAGCTTTAATCATAAGTCTTGGAGAACTTAAAGATACAATCTATACATTACCTCTAATTAGTATACTTAGGCAAAACGATTATGAGGTAGAAATCTTAACGGCAGAAAAAGGGTTTGAAGTTGTAAATAAAAACCCAATGATTAATCGAGTTCATCTTGCACCACTAGAACAATGGCTAAACAAACTACCATATATGGGTATTTTTGAAGATGTTTCAGAATGTACAAAAAGACTCCAAAAAAGAAATTTTGATATAGCAATAGATTGTCAACAAACCTTTAGAAGTTTGATTCTTTTTGCTAAATGTGGTGCAAAAAGAAGATTGACTTATTCAAATGCTAAAGAATTTTCAAGTTTAGGCGGAAATGAAAATGTTGACTCTAAACCTGATTTTAGAAATACAAATATTCATAAAGTTGAACTTAATTTAAACTTTGCGAGATATTTAGGACTCAATACAAAATCAGCTGAATTTATTCTTCCAGAAATGAAATACACTTCTAAAACAAAAATTGACAAGTTTTTGAAATTCTCAGAAGAAAGACCAATTATAGTATTATCTCCTAATATGAAAAACGGAGAACTTGCTTGGCACCCGAAAAACTGGATAAATCTTGTTAATAATATTTCAGATAAATTTAATATTTTAGTTATTGGTGATGCTCACGACAATGTTTTAGCAAATAAACTTTCACACAAAAACCTTGTAAATTTATGTGGCAAAACAACATTCGAAGATTTAAGATATATTTTCTCTATTGCCCATATTATAGTTTCAAACAACATCGAAAACTCTGTTATAGCATGGGCGGACAAAAAAGATGTAATAACTCTTTCTACAAATATGCCACCTCAAAAATTTAATCCTTATACACTAAATAAGGAAAACACATATAAAACACTAATTGGAAATTTGGATTGCCAACCTTGTGGTCAAAAATACTGTGCTCATTCAACTTTCAAATGCTCACACTATCCAACAGTTGAATCGGTTTTAAACTGCATAAAATAAATTACAATTCATTTTTATTTCTAAGAGATTCATCTAATTTTTCTAATGCTTCATCTATAGACTCATCATCAGAATCATCTACATCATCTTCTTCATTCTTTTTCATTTCTTCTACAACCATTTTTGCCATTTCTACGGCAATTGTATGGCGAGTAGATTCAGGGCAATTTTGAAGCATACTAATAGCTGTTCTTAAAGTTCCATCTAAGTCATACCATCTATTTTGACGAGCATCAGCTAAATCAACTTCTGTTTGAGAAATAATATCCGAAACATCTTCATACTGAGAATCTTCAATATTATGTTCAGTAATTATTTTAATTAAATTCAATGCTATTTTAATCTGTGTTTCATCATCAGATTCTTCAAGAGTTTTCATAGCAGAAGACAAAACAGGGTCTTTGTCATACCAACGTCTAGCACTTGTTGTAAATTCATCTTTCATTGTTGCCTCCTTCTATCTAATAACTACTGTCAGCTAGTTAATTATACAATATGATAAAGAATTTGTAAAATATTAATGTTTAGGTTAGAATACTAGGTATTGACTGTATTTTAAGAAATTGGAAGTGTGAATTATGCTTATTATAATGAGAGAACATGCCAGTCAGGCTTGTGTTGACAGAGTTGTAGAGTTTATTGAGAATAATGGTTTTGAAACTCACCTTTCAACAGGGAAACTACATACCGTAATTGGTGCAGTCGGTGATAAAGTTATCGACCCTAGAAACATTGAGCTTCTTGACGGTGTTCAGGAAGTTGTTAAAGTTTCATCAGGATTCAAACTTACAAGCAGAATGTTTCAAGCTGAAGACACTGTTATTGAGGTCAACGGAATAAAATTTGGTGGAGTAAATACAGGACTTATTGCTGGGCCTTGTACAGTTGAAAACTATGAACAAATGGATAAAACAGCAGAAGCTTTAAAAAAATCTAACGTAAAAATATTACGAGGTGGGGCTTTCAAACCTAGAACGTCGCCATACGCATTTCAAGGCTTGGGAGAAGAAGGCTTAAAAATTATCAGAAGTGTTGCTGATAATCATGGAATGGCAGTTACATCAGAGATTATGGACCCTTCTCAAATAGACATGTTCAACAAATATGTTGATATTTTCCAAATAGGTGCAAGAAACATGCAGAACTATAACCTGTTAAAAGAAATGGGACATGTCAAAAAACCTATCGTACTAAAAAGAGGACTTTCTGCAACTTTTGAAGAATTACTCCTTTCTGCAGAGTATATTCTTTCTTCAGGAAATAGAAATGTTATTTTATGCGAAAGAGGTATAAGAACTTTTGAAAGATATACAAGAAACACTCTTGATTTATCGGCAATTCCAGTTATAAAAAAACTCAGTCACTTACCAATTATTATAGACCCTAGTCATGGTACAGGACTAAGAGATAAAGTAGCACCTATGGCAAGAGCAAGTGTTGCTGCAGGTTGTGATGGTCTTATTATTGAAGTTCATTACAATCCTGAAATTGCAATATGTGATGGTGCTCAATCATTATATCCTGAACAATATGATGCTTTATACAAAGAATTAAAACAAATAGCACCGATTGTTCATAAAGAGATTTATTAATTATTGTTAAATTTATTAACGTAAGTAGCAAATTTATTTTTTAGTTCTTTTATATGAGTATGAATAATATTATAAATTCATATTCTAATAATATTGTTTTGCCAAAAAATCGTAATTCGCTGGCATTATATAAACATATACGCACATCACCAACTGTAAATGATGTTTTTTTCAGTGGATACAACAAATCATTCAAACTCTCGAGAGCAAAATCCATTAAAGATATTCCAAAAGATGCAAACATATTCTTATTTGACAATAAAAACAAACTTACAATTCCACCGGAGCAACAAATAAAAGAATGCATAATAACAGATAAAGATCTTGGTTTTTGGAAAAAAATGACAGTCGGGGAAGAAGGCAATGTTATGAAATTAAAAGATAACACTGTTGAATATGCTCATGGCGACATAACCGACAATGGTAGAACTTGTGCTCTTATTGAAGCTGATAATTCAAAAATCAAACAAATTGAAGGAGTTGAATCAATAAACTTAAGAAACAACTCTAATGCAGACTATATTGATAATGTTGGATACTTAAATGCTTATGATTCTAACATTGGAGTAGCAAATGTTGAACATGGTATTCATCTGAACGGAAATTGTAATGCTGATAAATTAAATGCAAAATACTCAGTAACAATCTCTCCTGGAGATACAGTGAACAAAGCTACCGGAACTTGGGTTGCTTGTAAGGGTGATATAAACATTCCTGAAAAATATTCAGTTATTGACAGAATAGAAGCTTCTGAAGGTGCAGAAATAACACAAGCAAAAGTTACAGGAAAAGCTAAAACAAAAGATATAATTGTAGATAATGCTATTGCAAACGAAATTGAAGCTGATTATGCTCTTTCTTTCAACAACTCTGTTGTCGAAAACTTAAAACTTGCAAACGTGAATAAAATGACAGATAGCAAAATTAACAAATTTGACCTAAGATTTGCTAATAATGGTGTTCGATTTGAAAACAAAGTTCAGATTAACGAATTAAATTTACACGATGATAATTCTAAATTATTTTTCTTCCCAAAAACTCAATGGGGTAAAAAAACAGACAACTACATAAAAAAGATTATCGTAGGAAAAGAAAAAGATTATTACTTGTTTAGTGATAAACCAACTTTAAAAATTCAAGGCGATATTAATATCGGCACAATTGTGTTTAAAGACGGTACAGGAAAAGTCGAAGTTGTTGGACCTCAAAAAACTGAAAAACCAATTGAAGTTATTAATGGTTACATAAAATATGACGCACCAAAAGAAATCCCTCCAACCAATGAAGATTTCGACTAAATATTAAAAGTTTTTCTTGAACCTTCTTCGTGATAAACTCCACCACCACATATAATTTCTATCACTTTCAAGATAAACTCTCTTGCTGCATCTTGAGGATTAAGTGCAAATTCTCTATTAGAAAGATGTTTTATTTTAAATACTGCGTTTTGCATTTTATCGGCAGGAATATATAATGATGCGACTTCATTATCCAAAAGTCGTTTCATTTCTTCTTTTCTATCATCTACACCATTCATTATTTCATAATAATTACCATTTATCGCCATTATACGTCCAGAAAATAACGGTGTTTTATTTTCTCTAAATAATGCTTGAGGTTCATAATTACAGCGTGTTGTTAAGCTAATTTTATGCCATAAAATATTTATCGTGACAATTGTTTTTGCTGAATCCACCTCTAAATATATATTTTGAGCAGAAACCCCTCTTGAAGAAAAGGATTTTTTAAGAGATTCAATTATAGTAGCAAGATTCTCAATAGTTTCGTTAAAAACTTCAGCAGTGTTCACTGTAGCTTTCTGGTAATCCAAAAATTGTTTATACATATGAGTAGAAACTAAACCTACACGCTCTTGTATAAGCGAATTCTTTCTATAGCTGGATTCTGTATTATCAAAATTTTCGTAATTGCTTGCCAAATCTATAATTTCTCCACTATGAACATTTTACAACCAATAATTCCCGTTTGTAAATAAGTATAAAGTATTTCTTTACAAAGACAAATACACACTAAATTTGATTTATTTTGTTTAACATTTTATTTCATATTTGAATTTTTTGTGTTATTCTACAATTTGAAGGAGATTTATATAATGAGTTTGACATCATATTTAGGGATAGACGTAGGATCTGTAACTACAAAACTTGCACTTGTAGATGAAAAAGGACAATATATTGATTCATACATGCTAAAAACTGCAGGGAAACCAGTTATGGCAGTTCAATCAGGATTAAGACAAATACTTGAACAAGCTAATAATGCTGGTAGAGAATACAATATTATGGGTGTAGGTACAACAGGTAGTGGTAGAAACCTTGCAGGAGCTTTGGTTGGTGCAGATGTCGTAAAAAACGAAATTACAGCTCACGCAGTTGCCGCCGCAACATATATTCCAGGTGTACAAACTATTTTAGAAATCGGAGGACAAGATAGCAAAATTATTATTTTAAGAGATGGTATCGTAACGGATTTTGCTATGAATACAGTATGTGCAGCTGGTACAGGAAGTTTTCTTGACCATCAGGCTCAAAGATTAAATGTCCCTATCGAAGAATTTGGAGATACTGCACTAAAATCTGAAAATCCAGCAAGAATTGCGGGACGTTGTGGAGTATTTGCTGAAAGTGACTTAATCCACAAGCAACAACTTGGATACCCTGTAGAAGATTTATTATACGGACTATGTCAAGCTCTTGTTAGAAATTATTTAAGCAACTTAGCTTTAGGAAAAGAACTTCTTCCAACAGTATCTTTCCAAGGTGGAGTTGCAACAAACTCAGGAATGGTAAAAGCTTTTGAAGAAGAATTAAAAACAGAAATAGTCGTTCCTGACCATCACCAAACTATGGGAGCTATAGGTGCTGCATTGTTGGCTATGGAAAACCACCAATACACAGAAGCTAAAACAACATTTAAAGGTTGGGACGTTGGTAATATGCAATTCCAATCAATAACTTGTCAATGTAATGGTTGTTCAAACAATTGTGAAGTTATCTCAATCGTTGAAGGCGAAACTGAACATCAACACGTAGAAAACATAAAAGATGTAAAAGGTAACATAATTGCTCGTTGGGGTGGAACTTGCGGAAGATGGGATATCGGCTAAAATTATAGCCTGTTATCTAAATTGCTACAAGTATGACGGACGATAGAATATATACCACCTAAAGCCAAACCGGCAACACCAATTAAGGCTTTTTTACCTTTTAAAGCAATTGCCGCTACCGAAGACGCAATTGTTAAGGTATGCCCTAAAAGTCCCGATGCAAAACCACTTGCATACCCAGAAGAAGCATTTAAAGCTCCTCTAAGGGTATTAGTTAATTCCCAATTAAACATTGCTTTTTTTATATTTGCTGTGGTCTTACTTTCATTATCTAAATATTGAGTATTATTAAAATATTTAGCACCGGCTTCAGCATTTTTGATATCTTTATTTTCATAAGCTTTTAACTTTGCATGAGCATGAGCATCATACAAAGCAACACCAATACCGACAGCCCCTGCTGCCGTAGTTACAATACCTAACGGGGTTACTTTTCCTAACCCTGATTTTATTTTTGCTATTAAACCTGTAGAA
>CAKUVB010000026.1 GCA_934693215.1 uncultured Candidatus Melainabacteria bacterium | reverse complement strand
TTGTTACAACTCCTGAAATGTCTGCAGTTAGAGATGCTGATAGAATTATCGGACTATTAGAAGCTCGTGAAGAAATTGAAAGCTACAAACTTCTTTTAAATAGAGTTCGACCAAACTTAATAGATACAAACGACATGATGAGTGTTGAAGACGTTGTAGAAATACTATCTTGCGAGTTAATCGGGGTTATTCCTGAAGATACCGGAATCATTACTTCTACAAACAAGGGTGAACCTATTGTAAACGATGAAGATTCTATGGCTGGCAAAGCATATAGAAATGTAGCAAAACGTATAATGGGTGAAGATGTTCCATTTTTAGACCTAAGAGAACCGAAAGGATTTATGGAAAAAGTTAAAAACTTCTTCTCTAATTTGAAAGGAAAGGTGTAGAATGAAAGATCTTTTTGCAAACTTATACAATAAGGTTTTAAGTTTCTTTCATCAAACAGAAACTGCAGAAGGTGAAGCTTCTAAAAATGTTGCTTGTAACCGTTTGAAACTTGTTTTGATGCAGGACAGAACAAACCTTTCTCCAGCGATTATGGACAGAATGCGTCATGAGCTAATCGACTTGTTGTCTAAGTATTTGGAATTGGATAGAGAACTTCTTGATTTAAACTTTGAACAAGAGGACGAACAAATGGCATTAATGCTTTCTATTCCTGTAATAAGAGCTAAAGATGAGGACGAAATTCAAGCTATTCTAAAACTTGAAGATGAAGCCAAAGTTCAAGAATCTGACGAAGAAATAGACGAAGACTCTGAAGAAGAAGAAGAAGAAAATGGTGATTCAGAAATCGCAGAGGATTCTGAAAACAATGAAGAACCTCAATCTGAAACTAATAATGATAAAAATGATGAATCACAAGAAGAACAAAAAACAGAAGAAGATTCAGAAGAATAAAAATAATTAATAAAAAACAAAAAATAACCACATATAAAATATGTGGTTATTTTTTTATAAACTTATTAAACTTATTTATTTTGCCTTAAAAAAACTTTGAAATAATTGTTTAAACATTGGTTTATCATATTGATAAACACCTGTACGCTTAGTTACGATATTTGATACAACAGTTTCTGCTTTACCATGAATATACTTACCTGCCTTATTTAAAGCTTCAGCACCTTTTCCTACAAAAGATTTTAACATATTTTTATCTTGTGCAAATTTCATCAGCTTATCAAATTTACCTGTTTTAGCACCATATGCAATACCTACTGCAGTTGCAGCAGTTGCAACAGTAGCAATAGCCCCATATTTTAAAGCTTTTTTAACTTTTGATTTTTTACTATGATTAACAGGATTTTGATACTGAGCAGAATGAATAGTTGTTGACATAAAATACGACCTTTCTTTTGAGGAATTACATTCTGTAAAAAGCAAGAAATCCAAAAATTTTGCTATTTTATAAATTTTTCTTAACAAAAAATAACAAAAACGAGTTAATTAAATAACTAACTCGTTTTTACTTATTTTATTTTTATTTATCCTAACTATATTGTCCGAATGCAGCAAGAGGAGTCTTTACTAAAATATAATAAATACCTGCTGACATTATCATACAAATTGGAATTGTTAATACCCAAGCTGTAATGATACTTTTAACAATACCCCATTTTACGGCACTTGCTTTTACAACACTTCCTACCCCCATAATCGCAGTGGAAATAATATGTGTTGTACTAACAGGAATACCGAAATGAGAAGCTGTCAAAATAATACCTGATGCGGACATTTCTACTGCAAACCCATGCATTGGTTTCATCTTAACAATCTTGGAACTCATAGTTTTAATAATTCTCCACCCACCGGTCATAGTACCACAGGATAGAGCAAACGCACAAATAAGGATTACCCACAAAGGAATATCAAAGTTTGTGTCACCTCTCAAGAACCCAAATGTTATCAAAGATAATGTAATAATACCCATTGTTTTTTGAGCATCGTTTGAGCCATGACTGAATGCTAAGAAACCACAAGATACAAGTTGCAATTTTCTAAAAGTTCTGTTTAATAATTCAGGTTTTAATCTACCGAATATTACTAAAAGAATACTTATTACAATAATACCTACACAAAATCCGAATATTGGCGATGTAACCATTGGTATTATTACCAAGTCCAGAACATTATGCTCGTTTACAACATCTAGTGCAGGGTGTTCAAAATGGAACTGAGGTAATCTTAATATCAAGTCATATCTTTTATCTAATAATAAATATGCGTGCATAATTGATGCACCCAAAAGTCCACCAATCAAGGCATGAGAGGAACTTGAAGGAATTCCAAATCTCCAAGTTATCAACCCCCAAATAATTGCACCCAATAACGCACAAAGAATAACTAATTGTGTAATTGCATCATGAGCAACCATACCAACACCAATCGTTTTCGCTACGTGAGTACCACATAATGCACCTGCACAGTCAAAAATTGCAGCATACAAAACTGCATAACGGGGACTAAGTGCTTTTGTGGAAATCGCCATAGAAATGGCATTGGCTGAATCATGGAATCCGTTAATAAATTCAAATACTAACGCAACTCCTATTAAAATAATTAAACATATAATTGTAACTGTCATAACCTAACTATTCTTGAGAGCGATATTGAGAACTTCATCCGCTACGGAATGACATCTGTCTAACGCATTCTCCAAGTCCTTATAAATATCTCTAAACTTAATAATTGTGACTGGGTCATATTTTCCTGAGAACAATTCTGTTGTTGCTCTTAGAAGAATATCATCACCAACTGTTTCAATCTCTTTCATCATAGCTCTAGAGTTTGTAATATCTTTTGTCTTATGTAATTTCTTCAACAAACTAACCGTATGAGCCATTTCTGAAGTTGCCTTCATTATAATTTTGCCTTGTTGATACATCTCCTCTGTTGGTTTATCAATATTATAGGCATAAAAATTCAATGAAGCTTGACAAATCTTTTTGTTGATTTTTCTAAGCATAGAAGCCAACAACTGTATATCTTCTCTATCAATCGGTGTGATAAATGTACTGTTCAAAAGTGCAATACTTTCTCTTTCCAAATCACTACCTTTACGTTTTAAGATTTTTACTTGCATTAACATATCTTCGTCAATACCATTTGTTAAAGCTTCATTATACAAAATTGCACTTTTTTTACAATTTGTAGCTGCATCAACAAAAATATCAAAGAATATCTTGTTATCTGGTGGTAAAATCTTTTCTAAAATTCCTAATTTCATATAAAGTTCCCTTTCCTTCATAATGATAATTCAAATATGATTTTATAGGAATTAAAAGTTTTCTACTGTAACAAAAATTTATTTTTTGTTACAGTAAAATATCAATCACCGTAATATTAATTAAAAAAATAATTAACGATATATCCCAATGACGTTAGATAGTGCTATTCCACCCTTTACCGGAGGTTTATTTACGATTCTACCATTTACGTACATAACAGTTGATCCGCCTCCATCAAGATTCATTGCATTAACACAACCCAAGCTTTGCATAAATCTTGCCAATTCATTCAATGTAAGCCCGATAGAAGAACCTTCTCTGCCATCTGCAGTAACAATGATTACATGATTATCTTTTGTATAACCAATTGCTGTTCTTGGGTTTCTACCACCAATACAATTTAATTTTTGAGCAGTCATATCTACAAAGACTTCACCATCTTTTACTAAATAAGGGCCTCCGCTAACTATATGTTTTACATTTTTCCACTCAGGTGAAGTTTTGATGTCTAAAGTTACTTTATCTCCTCTTTTTAATTTGCCCAATTTACTTGCCGGCCCAACCAACACATAGCCCTTTTCAGGAATTTGAGCTCTTACTGGAGATACAGATACAACCCTATTATCTGACACCAAAACCTGTGTTCCATACTTAGGAGATATTGGAGCATAACTTCCCCAATCAGGTGTATAAACTATAACATTTACAGAAAGTGTTCGTGGTTGGTTTATATTATCAACTTTTATTGTATCTAATCCTTTTTTTACACAAGCATCAAGTTCAACACGTCCCATAGCATAACCATTTTCAAAAAATCCCATTGCAACTCTATTATGAATCGGACCTGTATACATCTTTCCATCAATCATTAAAGTTCCTAAAGGACAACCTGTCTGAGGTTTAAAAAAAGCACCGTTTACTGCGACAATAGAATTACTTTTTTGTGCCATACTAGTGATTGACGCCTTTCGTTGAAGCTTGTCAGATGCAGTAATCGGTGCAATATTTAACTCAGGATTAATACTTAAATCTGTTTCTATTACATTTAATCGCACAGGACGACCTTGGTAATATTTTGTCATTCTTATATGTTTTAAACCGTTTGTTACTGTACAAATTGTTCCATACCTGTACTTACGTGAAATTTGTTGATTGAATTCTTCTAACCTATTTTCTTCAGCAATACTTGAATTAATAGCCTGTTCTAACCTAATACCATGCATTATCGGAGAGGCGGCTATTCCGTTCACTATCCGTACATTCTCGGCTAATACAAACACACTGCGAGAACATAGTAACCCATACAGTAATGCTAAACTAACGCCTATCAATAACAATTTTTCGACATTTGGTCGTGAAAATGTGGTATCCATTATCTCACCTGCTGTTTGTGAAGTAACGCTGATACCTTTTTTATTAGAGAGTGGTGTGGGGTGTAACACTCTTCAGGTCAAGTACGTTTGAAATAGTTGTCTTGTATCCTTACACTATTATTATAAATTATTATATACTACTTTTCAATCCTCTGAACGTCAATAATAACAATAATTTTACAAAACTAAATAGTGTAAAAACTACACAGCATTTAGTTTTAAGGATTTTTTATTATCTGTTTGTATAATAATTAAATGTTTGTACAACTTCTCGTTTTATTTTTGTATAAGTATTTGTATGGACATTTTTAAAATAATTGATAGAACAATATATAGCACCAACAAATAAAATTATCATAATTAACGAGCCAAACAATCTAAAAGCTCTCAAAACCGCAGATGCAGGCAATCTACCACCTGTAATCATCGTTGGAGAATTAGAAAGCAATGTATCCATAACTTCTTCGGTTGATTTATTTTTTATACTTTCAATCTCCGGTTCTTTTGAAGAATTAAATAATTTTTCTAAATTCGCTCTTGCACATTCAAGTTTAAAAGTCTCAGAATCTGAAGATGCAATTATTATTTCTCTAGACTGCATAAACGCATCTGCCAATTTTGAAATATTTGTAATATCTTTTTCTATTTCTTGCTTAATATCATCTTCTTTTTCCACTAATTGAGAATATATTTTTTCTGAATTTTCAAATTTTTTCATTTCTTTTCTCAAATACTCAGACTCACCTAACAATTTGAAAAACTCAACTTTATCCTGTAAATTTCCTTCCAAATATTGTACAATTTTTATTCTTTCATTCTTTAAAGATTCAATATTTTCTTGATTTTTAGGAATATCAAAATATTTTTTCACATCTTCAAAAGTTTTGAATTCTGAAGTATGAAAATAAAAATTTTCATTATCTGAATTAGCTTTATTCATTTTTTCATAAGGTAAAAACCCTTCAAGCTTTGCAGTCGACAAATCATCTGAAAGTCTTATAAACATAAACAAATCACCTAACAAACCATATCGTTCTTGTTTTTTTGCTACAAAATATTTATAATCTCCAAACGCATACCTTACAGATATCTTACAACCATTAACATACAACTCCGAAATATCCCAACGAGAAAGAATAGAAGGGATATTTTGTAAAGCGAAAGTGTCATCAGATTCAACCCCTAGCTGAGATAACAACTTTTGACCGGCATAAGCCACCACTAAATTAGCAACCATTCTACAACGCAAATTAGTATTAGAAACAAAAGAACATTTATCCCATATTGGATAAAAATCTTCTTTGCGTAATATTACCATATCCTCTGGAGAAGGTATTTCTATGTTTTCTACATTATCTTCCATACCTTAAAATAATCGCATATTTACATTTTTTCTTCTACATATTTTTAGATGATTTTGTAACAAAATATTTACAATTAACTAAAACATAGCAAAAATCATGTTGTTCAGGTGTTTATATATATGTGTAGATTATAGAATAACCCTTGGAGGTGTAATATGGTAAGTGGTGTTTCATTCAGAGGTTCATCTTTAGATTCAGCTAGAGATATTCTTAATAAACCTCAAGCTCAACAAAAACCTCAAGCTGGTCCGTCACAACAAGCTCCAGCTACAGATGCTTTTGTAAAACCTAAAAAGAAACATACTGCGTTAAAAGTAATTGGTGGTCTTGTTGCCACAGCAGCCGTTGTAATTGCTGGATTAGTAGCAGGTCATAAACTAGGTGGCTTTGAAAAAATAGCTACTGCAGCAGCAAAAGATGGTGCCGGTACAATTGCTAAATGGACTGACAAAGCAGTAAAAGGAATGAAATTAGATAAAGCTGGTGAAACTCTAACAAAATGGGGCGAAGCTGGTATTAAAGCCGTAAAAGGAATGTTTGGTAAAGGTGCAGAAATGGCAGAAGATATTGGTGAAGCTGCTTCTTAGTTCAACAACCACAACACCGACAAGATAAAATTTATATCAGGCGACAAAAAGTTTTGTCGCCTTTTTTAATTTTTCTTTTACAAATTATTAAGCTAAATTATTTAACTAGCAAAAAATATTTTCACACACGTTAATATAAACGTGAGTTTAAAAAGAAAGGATTTAAGATGTTAGGTATAAACAATTCAATCAACAATTCTAATTACAGAAACAATAGCCCTAAATTTGGTATGACAGTAAAACTTGATTCATCTGCAGTACCAGTTATCAAAAAACAAGCTTCTAAAATGAAAACTATTGATAGAACTAATTTTTTATCATTGATAAGACAAAGAGCAGAACACCAAGCAAACAACCCTGTTGATATTATCATTAGAAAAACTAAGTTTCGTAATGCTCTTGCGGCAGAAGTTGTAGACTCAAAAATAGGTAAAGAGTTAGGAAAACTAAAGAACAAAATATTTACACAACCTTTCAGAAAAAAAGACGGGAATTTGAAATTTTTAGACAATGCATCAAATTATGCAAACAAGCTTCATGAAACTAATAAAGAAGTAATAAAATTGGTTGATGATATTCCAAAAGCTACGGTTGAAGATTTTGGGAAAAAAGTAAAACCTAACACAAAAAAATCTTAACTAAAAAACGGCTCATCTGAGCCGTTTTTTATTGATTGTTTTCTCCACCGCCACTTGAACCTCTTGCGGGTTTTTGACCTTCATCTTGTAGTACAGAAAGATCTACTTGTTTTATATTATCTTTTGAATTTTTAAGTGCAACACTATTATCTTTTGCAATAGCTTGTGCTAATTTATCCGTTCTTTCTGACATTTTAACAGTCAATTTCCCCTGTTCTATTGCCTTTTTAGCTGCTTTTCTTCTAGAACCTCCAAACTGCCACCATTTTGTATGACTCTTTAGTTCTCTACCTAGATTAGCCGTTTCTTCACCATATTGTTTAGAATCTTGAGCATCACCTATTGCACCATCAAGAACACTTTGTATAGCTTCTAGTGAATAATCTATTGAATCAAGGTCATTTGATGTTCCCTCATGTAAGGCTTTATAAAACTTCAATCCATCTTTAAAATTTTTGTTTTTACCAAAAGGTACAAAAGATGAACTTATCTCTTTATTAATTTCAGCAAAAGCTTTTGATACCTCTGACGTACCTTTTGCACCTGTTTGGTCATCTGTTGGAACTTGTTGAGTATACGGTGCCATTTTAGTTATATTTTGCAAATCTCGGGTTTCTTTTTGAACAGACAAATCCGTAAAAATTTTACATTGTTCTTTTAAACTCATACCTTGTTCTTCAAGAGAGGCTTGATAAGCTACTGCATCATTTTCTTCTGCACCTTGACCGTTTGGATTTGCCTTTTCATAAGTATCTTTACCATCAGGATTTTCTTTTGCCCAAGCTAATATTTTAGGGGGAATTGTTTCACCATTTTTTTCAGCTTCAAGAATTTCTTTTGGTGTCATTTTGGTATAATCTTTTTGTCCGCCCTCAACAGGTGGCATATTTCCTGTTACTGGGGTTTCAGAAACACCTGATACTGCTTGTACTGCCATGAATTGCTCTCTTTCAAAATAGTTTCACTCATTAATATAAAGTTTTTCTAAAACGAGCAATTTCACAAATACAAAAATCGTTACAAACCTAAATATTTTCCACAATTTGCTTTGCAACTTCTTCTGCAGAATATTTTTCTGAAAGTTTTGATTTCACTTCTCCTAAATCAGAAATTCGCATATTACGAATATTTGTATCGTACAAATTCTTTTCTGTTTCTTCTACGATATTTTTAACAGTACATTTTCCCTGAGTAAGTTCAGGAACTGTAACTTTGTCTAAAATAATATTTGGTAATGAAACCATTTTTATACAACGTACGAGTAAATAAATATAATAAAATAACCAAGGTCCTTTATATGCTATTATCATTGGAACTTGATATAAAGCTGCCTCTAAAGCTACTGTGCCTGATGCTAATATCAAAGAATCAGAAACACTCAACAATGCTTGATTATCACCCTTAATAACTTTAAAATCTGTATGCTTCAAATATTTGTTATAAACTTTATCTTACAAATTTGGGGCATGAGATACGCAAAACTGAATATCTGAATGATTTTCTCTTAATTTTTCACCGGCTTTTATAAAAACTTTCATCAAATTATGAAGTTCAAACTCTCTTGAGCCAGGAAAAATAGAAACAAGTTTTTTATTCTTGTCTAAGCCATATTTTTCAAAAAATTCATCTCTATTAGCTTTTTCAGGCAACTGTTTAACTAATGGGTGTCCGCAATAATGCGTTTCTATTCCATAAGACTTATACATATCAACTTCAAAAGGAAAAATACATAACACTTTATCAATATTTTTCTTAATTGTATTGATTCGCCATTTTCTACTTGCCCAAACTTGCGGTGGAATATAATAAAAAGTCTTTATACCTGCTCGTTTTAAAAATTTTGAAACACTTAAATTAAATGCACCATAATCTATTAACAAAACCATATCAGGTTTAAAATCTTTTGTAATATAATCTACAACCCGTTTACCTAAAGAAATATGATCTATAAGTATTTTAGGAGTTAACCCCATTACACCCATTTTAGATTGATTAGTGAAAAGTTTTACACCAACAGATTTTAGATTTTCACCACCAATTCCTTCTATTTCAATATCAGGATATTTTTGCTTTAAAATCTCTGCAACTTTACCGGCATGAATATCTCCGGAATAATCTCCTGTTATAATAAATAATTTTTTCATTATACCGCCATAATTACAATATTATGTTTATCTGCATATTTTATTACAGCTTCTTGATCAACAATAATTGTTTCTCCAGCCTCTACTGCAATTAAACTTGCTTTGTATTTACGCATGGTTTTTAATGTTCTTAAACCAATTGCCGGAATATCAAATCTTTTATCTTGATTTGGTTTCGCAACCTTAATCACACAGGCATCTTTTTTAGCTAGTTTACAACCTCGTCTGATACACTTATCAGTACCTTCAATCGCCTCTACTGCCATAATCATCTTATCCTTGATTACAACAGACTGTCCAATATCAAGTTTACCTGTTTCTTTTGCCAACCAATAACCATAATTTACGTCTTCAACCTGCTCTTTAGTAGGTTGAACTTTACCTAATATTCCTGAAGGTATCATTAAATTTTTGATAAATGTTGTTTGGTCAATAATTGTAATACCTATATTTTCAAGTTCTTCTATCAACATAAGCATTACCTTGTCATCATTCAAACGAACAGCACGTTTAATAAAATCCAAAGCCTTTGAATCAAACTTAGGACGTTTTAGAATAATACTTTTACTAACCTTACCTAAAAATGTAAGTTGTTTTATCCCTTCTTCCTTTAAAACTTTTTCTATTTTCAAAGCTTCTCCCGGACAGAAAGAATAAACTTTTGAACAATATTTTTTTAATTCTCTACAATTATCATTAGAAAGAGATATAGCAACCACCTCAAAACCATTTTCTTTAGCATACTGTGCCATTTTTACCGGTAACAAACCATCGCCCGCTATTAAACCTTGTTTCTTTTCAAGTGTAATTGCCATTTTTTCTCCCTTATATAAGTTCTATAAATGTGTATTCGTCATCAACTTCGTGTTCTGTTACAGAACCCTTTTTATCAGGTAAAATCATTGTAATTTTACCTTGATTAGATTTTTTATCATGTTTCATTATATCAATTAATTTTTCTCTATCAAAATTATGTTTCAAAGGCTTGTAACCATATCTATCAAACAAATCGAATGCGAGATTATAATAAGTTTGATTAATCATTTTTAGCTCTAAAGCATAATCAAAAGCAAACATCATACCATACACAACAGCTTCGCCATGTGTAAATTTTCTAAAATTTGTAATTGTTTCCAATGCGTGTCCAAAAGTATGTCCAAAGTTTAATACTTTTCGTAAATTACTTTCTGTTTCATCTTTTGTAACTACAGAAATCTTTAACTCTAAACAAATCTTGATTAATCTTTCAAGCAAATTCATATTGTTATCAAGAATTCTATCTGCTGCTATTGATAAAAACTCAATCAACAAATGAGATTTATCAGCTTTACAACTAGCCTCTATAAACGCATATTTTAAAACTTCACCAAACCCTGACAATATTTGTTTTTTATCTAGAGTTAGAATAAAGTTCAAATTAATAAAAACCATACTTGGTTGATAAAAAGCACCAACATAATTCTTTGCATTAGGTAAATCTAAACCTGTTTTGCCACCAACAGAAGAATCTACAAAAGATAACAATGTTGTAGGAACTTGTATAAACTCTATTCCTCTCATATAAGTTGCGGCCACAAATCCGGCTAAATCACCAACGACACCGCCACCTATTGCAATAATCAAATCTTTTCGTGACAAACCTAAAGAAACAGCTTTCTCAACTATTTTTAAATAATTTTTCATATTTTTTTGGTCTTCACCATCTTTTAATATAAATAATTCATCTTTTGAAAAATTAAAATCTTGGTTATATAATTTATAAACTTTTTTACTAATAACGATTAAACGTCTACGGCCAACAGATTGCTCATTAAGTTTTTTAGCTAAACTGTGAATAGAATCCTTCTCAATATAAATCGGATATGATTTTATATTTTCCTGTGGTATTTCAACTAATAACGAAGGTTTCATTTCCTCTCCTTAGAACTTCTCTCGCAACTTGTTCTGGGCTTAAAGATGTTGTATCAATTATATAATCAGCTTTTCTATAATTCTTATCCCGTTTATCCAATAAATTTATAAAAACTAACTCAGGATTTTCACATTGTAACAACGGCCTATCACCCTGTGTTTTTATTCTATCATATAAAACTTGAGAAGGGGCATATAGATAAAAAACTTTACCAGAATTTAATAAAACTTTGCGATTGGTAGGATTTTCAAATGCACCACCACCTGTAGAAATAATTGTTTTATTTTTCTGACAAGTTTCTTCAATGACTTCTGATTCTATTTTTCTAAATTCTTGTTCGCCATATTTATCAAAAATTTCAGAAATAGATAAACTCATCTTTTGCTCAATTAAACTATCTACATCTTGAATACTATAATCATTTAACAAATTAACAAGAGATTTCGCAACTGTTGATTTACCGGCCCCCATCATACCAACAAGGACAATGTTATTTCTTTTCATAGTTATGCTTAATTTCCTTCAAACTATCGCCACCAAATTTTTTCAAGAATTCATCAGCCAAAACTATAGCAACTCGAGATTCTGCAACAACTGCACATGCCGGCACTGCACAAGTATCAGAACGTTCAAAATGAGCCTGAGTTTGAGAATAATCTAGCAAATCAACTGTAGCCAAAGGTGTCCTCATTGTAGGAATAGCCTTCATTGTTCCTTTTATAACAACACTTTCTCCATTAGTCATTCCGCCTTCTATACCGCCAGCATGATTTGTTTTACGATAAATTGTCTTGCCTTCAACAAACACTTCGTCATGCATTTTGCTACCTGATAACCTAGCAGCCTCGACCCCAGCACCGATTTCAACAGCTTTTACAGCAGGAATACTCATAACGGCTTGTGCTAACAATCCGTCTATTCCTCTATCCCAATGCACATGAGAACCTAAACCAACCGGCAAATTACCAAAAATTACTTCAAATTTGCCACCCAAAGTATCTCCTCTTTGTTTAGCTTCATCAATAGCATCTTTCATTTTTTCAGTTGTGTATTTATCGAAACATCTTAATTCTGATTTTTCTGCACACTCTTTTATTAAAGTATAATTATCCTCTTCTATATCAAGAGAAACATCTCCAATCTGCACAACATGAGAGAAACCGGTTATACCAAATTCCTTAAGAAGTTGTTTTGCCACAGAGCCAACTGCAACTTCTATTGCAGTTTTTCTAGCACTTGAACGTTCCAATATATCTCTTAAATCTTCAAGATTATATTTTATAGAACCTGAATAATCAGCATGTCCGGGTCTAACTTTAGTAAAAGATTTCTCTGCGACTTTTCGCAATACATCAACATCACTAAAATTAAGTTTTTCGGTACTCATTGGAAGTTTCCAATTTTCATAATCACGATTTTTCACTTCCAAACATATCGGAGCTCCGGTTGTCTTACCAAACCTAACCCCTGATTTTATTTCTACGGTATCGTGTTCTATATTCATACGAGCACCACGACCATATCCACCTTGACGACGTCTTAAATCATTATTTATTTCATCTTCTGAAATAGTGATTCCGGAAGGCATACCTTCTATTATTGCATCTAATGACTTCCCATGACTTTCGCCAGAGGTCAAAAATCTGAAAATTACTCCCATACTCCCTCTTTTAAAATAACTATTTTGCGTTAATAAGCATTTGGACTTTTGTTTGCATCATTTCTTCAGTAATAATCCATTTGCCGTTTGGAAGTTGTTTTACAATCATATAAGCTTTTAACTTATAACTTTCTCCAGAAGGTTGTCTTAATGAAGAAACTTTAAATTTATTGTTGCCTAAAGCTACAACTGACACATTTGAATAATAGTTTTTATAACGTCTTACTTTTGCAATTGCTTGCCCTTTTCTCATTTCGCTAATATATCTAGCTGTATTAGTTTGACGTGTAACAATTGTTCCATCAGGCTTTACAACTTGTCTGATAATTTTTGCGTCAGGAGCATACATTGTAGTAATTACAGGATTATAACTATTTGCCCCCTCCACATATCTGTTAAAGAAATTTCTTGCATCTGTAGTTGTGGCTGCAAAAACAGAACCTGTAACAACTAAAAAAGTAAGTAAACCTAATATTATTTTTTTCATTTGTCTATAACTCCTCTTCAGGAAGTGTGCCTTTTACTTCAGCAACTTCATCACAACCTAAACCGTATGTTTCATGTAACGCTACTAAAGCACGTTTTGCATCATTCTCATCGACTAGACAACTTACCTTAATTTCACTTGTCGAAATCATCTTGATGTTTATACCCAATCTAGCTAGAGTTTCAAACATAGATGCCGCAATACCTGGTCTATCAATCATGCCT
>CAKUVB010000025.1 GCA_934693215.1 uncultured Candidatus Melainabacteria bacterium | reverse complement strand
ACCTGAAACTACTCCATTTAAAAATTGTCGTTTATCAGAAAAGGTTTTATACTTGGTATAAGTATTTGACCCTAAGCCTTTTACGATATCAGGAGATGCCATAACTGTTGAAATCGCCGCACCTACAAGAACAGCTCTGGGAGTATAGTTATTTGATACTGTCATAAACCCTCCTAATAAAACCACGCATCAATCAAATTGGTAATAGCATCAGTCATTATTCGCCAGATTTTCTTAGCTGAATGATTATTCTCAATTGTTTTTGCCATTTTTGTACCAACTTCAAATGGTGATTTTAGATTTTTCTTACCATTAAAATTTGTTCTGTTCATATTCGAAACATTATAATGATTGGATACTAACACACGACCTCCGATTCTGTTTATATAAATATTGTAAATATAATTTTTTGTTTATTTCAAGTAAAATGATACATTAATTAACATTCAAAAATGCCATTCCAATATTTTTTCAAAATTACACTCAAATTATTTTCTTTATTATTTTTCAAAATAAAACGAGAAAATAAATTTAAACCTTTATACGGTTTCAATGTTTCAACAGATGGATTTAATAAAACTTTTGATAAATCAAAAGCAATAACTTCTAAAGGATTTGCACCTGTTGAATTACAAATTTTTTCTTCAAACAAATCTTTTAATTTATTTTGATCTTCTACAGATTTAAAAGCCTCATGTAATAATTGAGGTATTTTATTTACTGAATAGTGGTTTAATAAATTCGCCTCATGTGAAGAATGAGCCAACTCATGCGTAAATTTTATCAAGAAATGATTTGAACTTTCTAAATTTCTGGATTTTTGAAACTCAGCAACATCATTCATATATTCCAACAATTTTTTATCATTTTGCGTCATTTTATTAGAATTAAAAAATACTGTACGTTCTGGAATTATCGTATCGGATTGTTTATATAACTTCGTAGGTAATAAATTACATATCCCCCAAGAATCATCTAAGTCACCTTTCAATTTGGTAAAATCTTCAACAATAATTTTATTTGGCAATAAAAACTTAGTTCCGAATTTCTTATTAATAAAAAGAAGGCTTTCAATAGCCTTAGCACAACAAAAGGCGATAGCTTTGTTATGTTTAAAATCTGTATCAACCTTATTTTTAACAAAGTAATTACTTGTCTTCTCTAATGTTGAAGAAGAAAATTCATTAATGATACTGTTTGACAACCCAGACTTAAAATTTAAGTCATAAGTTTTATTTTGAGAAGACAATACATTCATTTATTACAATATTCCCAAAGTTATAACTTTTGTAAACAACCGTAAATATAAGTTTGAGGCATATTCATCAAAGACTTCGGTTATATTTTTATCCACTTTATTTATTATTTCTTCATTTTTTATTTTTAATTTTTCAAAAGCTTTTTGTTCTGCCACCTGTTGCTTTTCCATAGCAGGTACTAAGTTTGGAACTACGAGTCCAATATTATTAGTTTTTTCTTGAAAATTCTCATGTATTTTTTGTACACCATTATTAAAATATTCTTGAATGTGAGCATTGTGAAGATCTTCCATTGCAAAACATACATTAGCATATTTTTCAGGTGGAATATGCTTTCTTATTGTTACATGTTTTGCCAATTGATCAGTTAGAGCTTCCCCCAATGTATAAGGCAAACCTATAAGAGGTATTCTTGCACCATCAGGAACAAGCCCAGTTCTTATTAATTGCTTTTTAGTAGCATCACTTTTTTCACCAAAACGAGTTTCTATATTATTATATGTTTTATAAACAATACCAACATTTGCATTAGTTTGTTTCAAATCATCATGCAACAACTTCAATGACTTATCCTGATGTACCAAATTAGCAATTTCATCAACGGATACATTTTTCATTCTATACTTTAAAATCTTTTTTTCTGCTTCTGACAATTTCCAGATAAACTCTAATTTTTCATTTCCTTTAAATGAAACTTTATCTAAAGAATTTTGAAGTTTTGGCATTGATAAAGGTTTATTAGATAAGTTATTATTCCTTAAATTATAATTCACTATTGGTTGATTATTTATTATATTCATATTTTCTCTATCCTACGTATTACTAAAGATATCAAACATCTTTTTTATAATATTCATATGTATCTCTGAGTTATCAGTTACACTATCAGTAACATTTTGTGCTACATTATCTAAAACTTCTGGAGATGTTGCATCTATATGACTTGTAACAGTTGTAGCCGAGTCAACTAATGAACCAACATCTAAAGATGACATTGATTCTGTTAATTGAGGCATTGGTGTATCTAAATCAATCGTTGAAACATCATCAAAACTAACGGGAGATTCAGGTGAATTTGAAATATCAATATTATTTGATAGCTTTTCATGTAATTTATCAGCATTTTCTACATTTTTTTCATGCTCATTCCCAGTAAAAGTAAGTTGTCGTTTTGCTTTTTCATAATCATGCTGAGTAATTCGTCCATTTTTCAACTGGTAATCCAAATCTTGTTGTATTGTCTTTTTTTGAATACTAGACAGTGAATTTGGATTTTTTTCTAATATATTTTTTGTATTATAACTAGTAGGACCTTTTGACACCTTTGATAGAACATCTTTTGTATTATCTTTAATAACATTATTTTTCACTACAAGAATATCTTTTGATAATGGTAATTTTTTTGTTTGAAAATGTGTTTTTATATTCTTTAAAAGATTTTTTCCTGTTGCTAGAGTTTTTTCTGAACAATATTGATAAGGAACTCTTGAACCAAAACTTACTTTTTGAATTGATTTATTTGAATTTAGTTGATGACAATTCATTATATTACTTCTTGTATTAATTTCCATATATTTTTTATTTTCCTCAATGTTATTTTTGGTTGACATAATTGTCATAAAACAAAAAATATCTTTTAGCAAATTTTTAGCTATTTTATATAAATTTTTGTTAATTTCGTATATACATTAGCAACTTTTTTATTCAGTAGTTTTTATATAAGTATGTTGGTAGGTATTAATATTAATAATAATATAAATTCTTTTGCTAATTTAAAGCAAAAGAAACTTTTTGCTCATCAAGATACTAATCAACCAAAAGAAAATTATCAAATTCAAAATTTTAACATAACTCCTGATTACAATATTAAACTACCTACCAATTATACGGTCTTGCCGACTTTGACATTAGAAAACGGTCAAAAAATTCATCAATATAAACTTTCTAATGGGCAAAAAGTCTTGCTTGCACCAATGAAAGTGCCAACTACCTATATCAATACTTATGTAAATACAGGTGCGATTAACGAAACTCAAGAAAATACAGGTATAAGTCATTTGTTAGAACATATCGTACTAAACGATAAAAAGAATGAACTATCATCTCAAGAACAAGTAAAACTCATGGGTGGGGATATGATTGGAAAGACATCATTAACTCAAACATATTATACAATAGCTATTCCTCAGTTTGAGGATAAAGATTTAGAAAATTGTATAAAAATGCAGGCAAGTATGGTCTTCAATCCGACTATTAACGACCAAATTCTAAACAAAGAAAAAAATATTGTTAAATCTGAAATTAATATGTTTGATGATAATACAAATACTACAGAGTTGCCATACTTAAATAAAGTAATTAATAATCTGTATAGCTTTAACACAAATACTCTTGGCAATAGTTCTGATGTAGCTAAAATAACACAGGAGCAATTAAAAGAATATCATAAAACAAACTATACACCTGAAAATACTATTACCATTATAACAGGAGATATACAACCTGAAAAAACTATTAATCTTATAGCTAAATACTTTAATACCTCAGGTAAACAACACGAAAACAAACAAACAATTACTCCTATCAATAAAACTATCAGAAAGGATATTATAGGAAATCAAGCAAAGACTAAAGCAATTATTGCTTTTGATGCTCCAAATAATATTCAATCAAAAATTGGTCTAAAACTCATAGAAAAATATATTGATGAAAATCAAAAGAATTTTGTTGACAACACTGACAACAAATCTTTTACAATACTTTCTCAAAACATTCTAGCTAACAGAAACACACCTATTGCAATATTAAACACATCTTCTAAAAATCCGGAAGAAGATTTAAAACAACTTTTTAAAAATGTAAATAATTACCCACCTATTGATGATAAAGAACTTAATAAATACAAAGAAGATTTAAAAGTTGAGTTCGCAGAAAAGCTGGAAACGCCCAAAACTATGCAAGAATTGTTATCCGAAAATCTTAACAATTTAGAAAACTTACAAAACTATAATAAAATTATTGATACTCAATCTCCTGAAGCAGTTTCAAAAGCAAGTAAACAACTTGATTTAGGGAAAGCTTCAATATTAGTTTTTCACCCAACAGGTACAACTCTTGAAACAATAAAGAATAATTACAAAAATGCAAATCCTAATATAAATTTTGGCTCTTTGAAAAAGATATATAATCAAAATAATAATATAGAAACTTTTATACTAAACAATAATATTGAAATGGGACTATATAACAAAGAAAACTCTCAAAATACAATTATTAATATGGTATTTCAACCAATCTCAACCATAAAACACAAAGAAGGAGTAAGAGAGGTTGCAAATACTATTCTTGAAAACATTAATCCTACTCCATACGATATCAGAAAAAATTATACAGATATCTATATAAAGCCCAATAATGCTATTTATTTGACAACTCAAGCTCCTACGGAAAAAACTCAAAATCTTTGTGACTTTATTAAAAATATCAAAAATATTAGCAATGAACTTGATACTGATTGTGTTGAAGATGCAAAAGCTAATCTAAAAAACAATTTTACACCTGCAAACAGAAGCACAGAAATAGAAGCTAACAATATACTTAATATTAAGGAAGATTCTATTTTGCAAAATTTAGAGAATATCACTGTTGATGATGTGAAAAAATATTTTGACGACATATTCAACACTTCATCAATAACAGTAGCATCTACAGGTGAAACCAACAAAACTAAAAATGTTATCATTAACAATTTTAATCAATTTAATACTGTTAATGTAAATACAAAACAACTTAGCAAAATGTTCACACAATCTACATCTAAAGAAGTTACTACTCAAGCTATAAACACTAAGCAAGCAGATTTAGCAACCGTCTATAAATATAAAATCAATGGTAACTTAAAAGATGAAACTTCTATTGATTTATTAACCTCTATTGTTTCAAACAGAAACTTTGATAATCTTAGAGAAAAATCAAAACTCGGTTATCAACCCGATACCGTAAACTTCTTTGCAGGTGATTGTGGAATATTAAGTCTTGGAATACTTACAGACACCGATAATAAATTAAATATTCAAAACGCATTTATTGAAACTCAAAAAATAGTAAATGACCTAAAACGAAACCCACCTACAGATAAAGAATTAGTTACAGCCAAGAATACTCTAAAACTATCTATTCTTGAAAATTCTTATAAACAAAAAGATATAACAACATCTTTGCTTGATGGTATGCTTTCACCATACGGGGCAAATAAAATTAATCAGAAGTTAGATATCATTGATACTATTAGCAAACAAGATATCCAAAATACTGCCAATTACATTTTTCAAAATTCACCACATTATATAATAAGAGCATCAGAAGATGCTCTTATAGATAACAAAAACTTTTTAGAAAATTTAAAACAATATTAGAACTGTTTTAGGAATCTAACATCATTATTGAAGAATAAACGAATATCATCAATAGCATATTTTAGCATTGATAATCGTTCAATACCCATACCAAAAGCAAAACCTGTATAAACTTCCGGGTCAATGCCAACTCCTTTGAGTACATTTACATCAACCATACCGCAACCTAAAACTTCTAACCAACCTGTTCCGCTACAAGTTCTACAACCTTTGCCTTGACACATGATACATTGAACATCAACTTCTGCAGATGGTTCTGTGAATGGGAAGAAACTGCTTCTGAATCTTGTTGGACGTGCTGAACCGAAATATATTCTAATAAATTCGTTCAATACACCTTTTAAATCACCAAAAGTTATGCCTTTATCAACATACAAGCCTTCAATTTGGTGGAAAAAGTTGTTCTTACGAGCATTCACAGTTTCGTTTCTATAAACTCTACCTGGTGCAATAACTTTTATTGGTGGAGTCATATTTTCCATTGTTCTAATTTGAGCATTAGAAGTTTGACTTCTCAAAACTGTATTAGATGCAAGTTTTGTAAAGAATGTATCTTGAACATCACGAGCCGGGTGATCTTTTGGTACATTTAACATATCGAAGTTATAATATTCTGTTTCAACTTCTGGTGCAAATTCTGTAGGAACTAAAGAAAATCCCAAAGTTTGGAAAATTGAAACAATTTCATTAGTTGTAGATGTTATAGGGTGAACTTTACCTCTTGATATAAATTTACTAGGTAAAGTAATATCAATTTTTTCTTTTTTTAGCTTTTCGTCTAACTCTTTTCTATAGAAAATTTCAGCTTTTTCTTTTAGTGCTGATTCTAATTTTTGAGTAATTTCGTTAGCTAAAGCTCCGACAATTTTTTTATCTTCTACTGATAAGTCTTTTAAACCTTTTTTTATTGAATTAAATTCACCTTTACGACTTAGATATTTCAATTTAACTTCATCTAAATCTGCACTGGATTGTGCGTTTTCGATATCTTTACTAGCTAATTCATAAATATTGTTTAATTTATCTTTCATTTCTTCCTCTATACAAATTCATTATATTTTTTTTCATGTTCAACTGTAGTATTTGTTCCATGTCCTACATACAATATTGTATCACCATCAAGTGAAAATATTTTGTTTTTTATTGATTCAATAAGTTGTTTATGATTTCCGCCAGGTAAATCAGTTCTTCCAACACTTTCTAAAAATATTGAATCTCCGGCGAATAACATTCCATCTACCAAATATCCAACTCCACCTTGGGTATGTCCGGGAAGATGGATAACTCGTATTTTATTTTTACCTAAATATATTTCTTCGTTTTCATCAATGTATTTATCAATTTCAGGGTGTTCAAAAGGTTGCATACCAACAGATATCATAAACTCGTCAGAATTATCTACAAGCTCTTTATCGTCTTTATGCAAGTATACTTTTGCTCCAAATTCTTGTTTTATTTTTGGTACTCCCATAATATGGTCAAAGTGTCCATGTGTTAAAAGAATATATTTCAACTTGGCATCATATTCTTTTAGAACAGCTCCCAATTCACTTATGTAGTCTGTACAATCTATTAAAGCTGCCTCTTTTGATTCTTCATCTATTAGAAGGTAATTGTTGTTTGCGATAAACCCTTCTACAAACTGTTTTACTATCATTTTCTTATGACCTCAAAAATTTCCTTACATTTTGCGAATACTTTTTCAGCATCTTTTAAAGCTAACATATTAGGTCCATCGCATAATGCTTTATCAGGGTCTGGGTGAACTTCAAAGAACAAAACATCAGCACCGGCAGCCATTGCACAATTAGCAAGAAGTGGTACAAATCTTCTGTCACCACCTGTGCTATCACCGTTTGAACCCGGCATTTGGACGCTATGAGTAGCATCAAAAACTACAGGATATCCAAATTGTTTCATTATCATTATTGAACGAAAATCTGAAACCAAATTGTTGTATCCAAAAGTAGTTCCTCTATCTGTTAGCATTATATTATTGTTACCTGAATCAAGAACCTTTTGTATTAAAGATTTCATTTGTTCTGGTGCAAGAAATTGACCTTTTTTGATATTTACGATTTTTCCGGTTTTCGCAGCTGCAACCAATAAATCTGTTTGTCTGCATAGGAAAGCCGGAATTTGTAAAATATCGGCAACTTCGGCTACTTTAGAAGCTTGTTCAGGTGTATGAATATCTGTAACTATAGGCAGATTGTATTTCGTTTTTACTGCCTGTAGCATTTTTAAACCCTTCTCAAGTCCAGGACCTCTAAAAGAGTTTATTGACGAACGATTAGCTTTATCAAAAGAAGATTTGAAAACATAATTAATATCAAGCTTTTTACAAATGCTTTGTAAAGCTTCTGCCGTTTCGTCAAGTATTTCTTGTGATTCAATCGCACAAGGTCCGGCTAAAATAGTTAGTTTTTTATCCCCGATTAAAAAATTGTTTAAATTTATTACCATAAAAGAATTATAGTCAAAAAGAAATTGTTTTACAACGAAAACTATAAACCTGCTAGAATTTTCTTAATATTTTCAATTGCTTCTCTATAGCTAACAGATAAAATTTCAGAATTAGCCTCTTTAGCATATTTTTCTAAAATATTTTTGATATCCATAAACTCATAATATTGGATAGTTTTCGGAACGGTATCATTTGACATAACAGGTACTCACAGTTTTTAATTCTTCTTCTA
Source organism: uncultured Candidatus Melainabacteria bacterium (assembly GCA_934693215.1). Lineage (GTDB taxonomy): Bacteria > Cyanobacteriota > Vampirovibrionia > Gastranaerophilales > Gastranaerophilaceae > UMGS1585. Next base: position 5,580 of record CAKUVB010000025.1, on the reverse strand, counting down.
TGGCGATTCTCAAGTTTGCAATTGCTGTCATATATAGTATTTCTTGTGTTGGTGTAGCTGTTTTTTTGTAAAATTTTAATTTGTTCAACATTTCAAAAATTTGTAAGACTTTTTTGCTCGCTTCGGTTTTTCCAAAGCATTCTTCTATAGTTTTTAGAGAGATTAAATTATCTTCAAAAAAATCCATTTGTTTTTTCACCAAACCAGTTTTGCTATTATAGACCAATTATAAAATATTTATAATATAACTTTAAGTAATTAAGCTTATTTTTCATATTAGCCAAGTAGGGTATTTACAAGGATTATTTTTTTACAAGCGATTAATATAATTAGTAAAAAATTTTACCTTACGATTTGTTAGTGATACGATATTGTCATGGCTATCTCGTATGAAGAAGTGATATCACAAATTAAAGATAGATTGGATATAGTTGATGTAGTTTCTCGCAAAGTTGTTTTAAAAAAATCCGGAGCAAATTACTGGGGATTATGTCCGTTTCATAATGACAAAAAACCATCATTTTGTGTAAGTCCAACAAAAGGAATTTACAAATGTTTCAGTTGTGGTGCAGGTGGAGATGCACTATCTTTTATAGTGAAATCAGAAAATAGAGATTTTAAAGAAGTAGTAGCAGAATTAGCTGAAAAATTTGGTATAGAAATGCCAAAAACTTATCATTCTAATCCTGAAACAAAGCATTTGAAAGACGAAATGAAGAAGGCTTGTAAAGCTGCTGCTGAATTTTATCAAGAAAAATTAAAAACAGATGAAGATTCTTCAAAAGCTATGAGGTATCTAAAATCAAGAGATATTAATGAAGATATTATAAAAACTTTTTCTTTAGGTTGGGCACCTAATCATTATTATGATTTGTATAATGCTTTAAAAAACAAATTCTCAGACGAAGTTTTAGAAAAAGCCGGATTGATTATAAAAGGTAATAAAGGCGGATATATAGATAGATTCAGAAACAGAATTATAATACCTATACAAAATGAAGAAGGTGGATATGTCGCTTTTGGAGCTAGAGCCGTAGATGAAGGGCAAAATCCAAAATATTTGAATTCTTCAGATTCATTGATTTATAACAAGAGCAAACTTTTGTATGGACTATATACCGCAAAAGAAACTATTCAACAAGAAGATGCCGTAATTATTATGGAAGGCTATTTTGATGTTATTTCAACACAAGCTCATGGTATAAAAAATTGTGTTGCGTCTTGCGGTACTGCATTCACCTCTGAGCATGTTAAATTATTATCCAGATATACAAAATCAAGAAGAATTTATCTTTCTTTTGATACTGATTCTGCAGGGGTTAAGGCAACAAATAGGGGTGGAGAAATCATCAAAGACACCTTCAAAACTTTAGGTGATATCAAACAATTTGATGAAAGCCACTTTGAAACAGATAATGATAGATATTCTTGTGAAATAAGAGTTATTTCACCACCTGAAGGTAAAGATCCTGATGAATTTATACGTTCTGTTGGTGCTGATGAATACCGAAAATATTTGTCAAATGCTCCTCTACTTTTAGATTTTCAGTTAAATACAATTTTAAAAAAGAAAAATGAAGCAAAAACACCACAGGAAAAATCACATCTTATTAATGAAATCTTACCTATACTTGGAGAAATAAACAATAAGATTATTCAAGGTGAGTATGTCAAAATTGTATCTGGTACACTTGATGTAAATGAAAGCATTTTATTAAAGGAATTAAAAAAATATACCGTTAATGAAAATGTTCCAGTGGGGGCAAGCATTGTACAGTCAAATGTAACAAAATCTTCACAAATAGAAATAAACGCACAAAAAAATTTATTGAGTGTTTTTCTAATAGAAGGAAATCCGTTCACTTTACAACAGATAAGTGAAATGGTACCCCAAGATACCTTTACAGATGAAAAGTTAATAATTGTAAAAACTACAATTGACAAATTAATATGTATCGTAAATAATGTCAGGGAATTAGTTGAACAATTGTACACTGAGTTTGTAGAGGACGAACAAACCAGTAAGATTATAACAGATTTAATATATCTTGCAGATGCATATAAAAATTTACCAGCTGAGGTATTGGAAAAAACAATTAATGAAATAATACTAAAGATAAAAAAAATAAAAGATGCTGAATCTGCGAAGGAAATGAAAAAGTTATATACCTTAGTCAATGACGATGACGTAGAAGCGTTAAAGTTACAGATGAAACTTAGAGATAAGATAAAGTTAAGAACTGGAGATAATAAATGAACCAAAAAAGAGAACCAAATTCATCAGTCGTTAGTGTAGTTGAAGCAGAAGAAAGTCTAGATGTTTTAGATTATGGTGCAGACAAAGATTTAGATGCAAATTATATGTCAGAAGATATCGCAACTGATCATATTGAAGATATTATAACAACAAAAATGGAACATAAATCTTCTTCTGATATTTATATGAGTGGTGAAGATACAACGATTGGAGAATCAACTCTTGATGTTCCAAAAGGTGTCGCAGTAGAAGATCCTGTAAGATTATATCTTCGAGAAATCGGAAGAATTAAATTATTAACAACTAATGAAGAAATTGAATTAGCTAGAAAAATTATACAAGGTGGAACTCCAGGTGCGATTGCAAAAAGAAAATTGGTTCAAGCAAACTTAAGATTGGTTGTAAGTATTGCTAAAAAATATGTTGGTCGTGGAATGTTATTCTTAGACCTTATTCAAGAAGGTAATTTGGGATTGATTCGTGCGGCAGAAAAATTTGATCACGAAAGAGGATTCAAATTTTCTACTTATGCGACTTGGTGGATTAGACAAGCTATAACAAGAGCTATTGCAGACCAAGCAAGAACAATTCGTATTCCTGTTCACATGGTAGAAACTATCAATAAACTTAAAAAAGTTACAAGAAGATTAGCTCAAGAACTTTCTAGAAAACCTACCGAAGAAGAACTTGCAACAGAAATGGGTGTTTCAATTTCTAAATTAAGAGAAATAGTTAAAATTGCTCAAGAACCTTTATCATTAGAAACTCCAATTGGTAAAGAAGAAGATTCAAGATTGGGTGACTTTATTGAAGATAAAGAAGCTGATGCTCCTATTAAAACTGTAGCTTCTGAATTATTAAGAGAAGACTTAGCTGAAGTGCTTTGTACATTATCTCCAAGAGAACGTGATGTATTGAGATTACGTTTTGGTATGGACGATGGACGTCAAAGAACATTAGAAGAAGTTGGACAGTTATTTGGTGTAACAAGAGAACGTATTAGACAGATTGAGGCAAAAGCTTTAAGAAAATTACGTCACCCAAATCGTAGTAAACGTCTAAAAGAATATGTTGAAAATTAATCATTTTTAACAAACACTTGTAATATAGTTATCTTTAGGGTATCTTAAGAATACACTAGGAAATAAGGAAAATTATTATGTCAAAACAATGTGAAATTTGTGGTAAAAAACCAATTAAAGCAGCTAAAAGAACATTTTCAAATAAGCAAAATTGCTACCGTCAAACTCCAAACTTACAATCAGTAAGTGTTGCGACAGAAGGTGGAAAGAAAAAGATGACAGTTTGTACATCTTGCTTAAAAGCTGGAAAAGTTCAAAAAGCAGTTTAAGCTTTAAACCAAACAGTTAAAAAGAGAGTTGATATTGTTATCAACTCTCTTTTTTATGAAAATTTTGTTAAAATTAAAACAGTTTTACTTATGAATAAACTATTTGATTAACATTTGTACAGGCTTGAAATGTGGATTCTTTGATGTTTTTAACAATTCAAACAATATAGTTTCAACGTTAGAAATTTTTGCACCTGCATCTTTCATTAATTCAATGCCAGTTTTGAAACAATCTGTTGAACGGCTAGCACAAGCATCTTTTGCTACAACAACATTAAAACCTTCGTTTAATAAAGCTAAAACTGTTTGGTATACACAAATATGAGTTTCTATACCTCCGATAATAATATTCTTTTTCCCTAAAGATTTAATTTTTTCAGCGAACTCAGGGGTTAACATTGCTGAAAATGAAGTTTTTTCTATTATTGGAGTTGATTCATCAATAACAGATGTAATATCCATTATTGTATTTCCCAAACCTTTTGGATACTGTTCTGTAATAACCATAGGTATATTCATAATACTAGAGGCACTAGCTAAAGTTGAGGTAGCTTTTATTACAGGTTCTTGTTTATTTAACATACCAACAAGTCGTTCTTGGATATCAATAAGAATAACTAAGCTATTTTCTATATCTAACATAAAAATCTCCTTATGATAATTCTCTAATTAACATTTTTCCACGTTCTAAAATTTCGTTTCGTAATTGGATAACATCTTCATCTTCGATTTGAATTTTTATCATTTTTGCAAGTTCTTTATCAAACCACGCTTCTTCAAAATCGTCTTGAACTAAATTGTTAACAAGATTAACTAAGGTTGGACCTTGAAATTCTTTTGCTTTTAGCGGGTAGTGATGATATCTGATAGCATCTTTAATTACATCAGGCAGTTGCCATCTTACAGCTAAGAAAGAACCTGTTGAAGAATGGTCGGTGTCAAATTTAGCACGTTCATCTTCTATTCTTTCGTCAGGTGGTAACTTTGAAACCAAAAAACTTTGATAACGTTCTGCATCAATCAAGTTTAGAACTAATTTCCCAATATCGTGCATAAAGCCCATAACAAACGCATCATCAGGGTTCATTAAATTAAACTTTTCTGACATATATTCGCAACCAACAGCAGTAAGTAATGAATGTTCCCAAAGGCTTTTTGCACCTTTAAATGATAGCAGTGGACTCATTGCAACTGTGACAACAACATTTTTCGTTTTTTGAAGTCCTAATAATGAAATTGCCATATTTATTGAGGTTATTTGTCTTCCAAATCCGTAATATGCTGAATTTATTATAGAAAGCATTTTTGTACACATTGCTTGATCGCATTTTATAACAGATGCAAGTTCAGGAGCTCCTGCGGTTTCGGAATGCATTAATTTTAATACTTTAACTACAATATTAGGCATTGCGGGGATATCTTTTAAATTATTAATTAGTTCAATTGTTCTATCATTATCCATATTTTACACCTGCAAATGTTTTTTTATTGAAATAAAGCTACCACCAGCTCCGAAGGATATACCAACTAAAATTAATGTAATGATTACAAAAATTTCAGCAAATGGTGGAGATGGTACTAAGAAAAATTTATGTACGTTTTGTAGAGAGTTTTGAACAAAATTTACAGGAATTATAGCTAACAAAGCTCCTGCAAATCCGTAAAAAGCTCCTTGCATAACTAAAGGTATTTTTATATACCAATTGCTAACACCCATCAAACGCATAATTTCAATTTCTTCTTTTCTAGATTGTATTACAAGTTGAATGGTGTTGTTGATTATCATTATTGTTAGTATTGCAACAATTATTGTTACAACAGCTGTTGCTGTATTAACAATATGTGTCATAAATTGAATTTTTTTAGCTAAATCGTCAGCATAACCTGTGTCTTCAACTTCTCCAACATTTTTTATTTGAGATAAAACATCTGAAATATTTTGTGGTCTATCAACTTTGACGTGGAGTGTATC
>CAKUVB010000024.1 GCA_934693215.1 uncultured Candidatus Melainabacteria bacterium | reverse complement strand
GTTCTATTGAGTATTCTTCACATTCTATAATCTCGTCCTCATCAGGATTTTCTTTTTTGAATCTTAAATCTCTAGCAAGATAAAGATGTAATTTTTCATCACAGAATCCGACAGAGGTATAGATATATCCAAGGTTAACCCAATTATCTGATATGTATCCTGTTTCTTCTTCAAGTTCTCTTTTTGCTGCAAAATCTGGGTCTTCGTTAGGCTCAAGTTTTCCTGCAGGAAGTTCTAATGATACTGATTTGATAGGGTATCTGAACTGTCTGACAAATAAAATGTTTTTATTGTCTTTTATTGCAAGCATTGTAACACCGCCAGAGTGTTCAACAACTTCTCTCATTGATTTATGACCGTTTGATACCTCAATATCATCACGTCTAACATTGATAACCTTGCCTTTGAAAACATATTCTGATGTTAAAGTTTTTTCTGTAAAATTCATACATTTATGATACCATAGATTTATATGAATACACAAACAGAAGATTCAATTTACGCAAAAATTCAAGAATGGTTAATAGCATATAGAGAGACTTCAAAGAGAGTTCAGAAAAAAAGATTAGAGAACTTGATAGTTGTTGCTATGATGCCAATTATAAAAAAAATTGCACATTCTATTGCAAGACGTGCAGAAGACCCTGTTGAAGATTTGGTTCAAGCTGGTTCAATTGGTCTTGTAAAGGCTATTGAAAAATATTCCCCTGAAAAAAGTCCAAAGTTTAGAATATATGCAGGTTATAAAATTGTTGGTGAAATGCAACATTATATGAGAGATAAAGTTGCAATGATAAAAGTGCCTAGAGAGGTTTTAGAACTTGCAATACGTATCAAGAATTTTTCAAAAACTTTATCAGAAAAAGAGCTTGAAAAATTAACAGATGAAAAAGTTGCACAAGCTCTTGATATTCCACTCCAAAAGGTTAAAACAGCAGTAGATGTGGATAGAAGACGTAAAATTGTATCGCTTGATGAAGTTGTAAAAGATTCAGAAAACCACGCCTCTATTGGAGATTTAACACCATCTTGTGATTATGATGAATTCTTAGAACGATATGATATGAAAATAGAGCTTGATGATGTTATCGAAAAATTACCGGAAGATTTAAAACAAATAATTAGACTTTTTTACTATGAGGATATGAAACAAAAAACTATCTCAGAAAAGCTTAATATTAATGAAATGATGGTATCAAGAAAGTTAAAAAAAGCATATTCTCTTATGTATAAGTTAATCAAAGATAGCGAAACTTAAGGGTAGTAATGGCTTGGGTTTTTGTATTAGGGGTAATATTAGGAAGTTTTTATAATGTTCTTATTATCAGAACGCTAAACGGTGAAAGCATAATCTTTCCGCCTTCACATTGTATGAGTTGTGATACTTCGATTGAATGGAGATATAAAATCCCAATACTTTCATATTTGTTTTTGAAAGGAAAATGTAAATATTGTGGGGCGAATATAAGTATTATGTACCCTATAGTTGAGCTTTTAACGGGGCTAATTTTTGTATTTTTGTATGCAAAATTTGGATTAACTTTTCATTTTTTTATGTCAGTTGTTTGTGTTTCTATATTTCTTATTCTTGCAGGCATGGATATTATATCAACAATGATTTGTTCAAAATATGCAACATTTTTAGTTGTTTGTTCTATATTGTTTAATTATAACGATGTATTAAATTCAATATATGGTGGAGTAATTTGTTTTGGTATAATCAAATTTCTTTTGTTTATTTCTAACAAATGTAAAAAAGAATTTGTTGGAGATGGTGATTTGCATTTGTTTACGGCATTAGGGTGTTTTGTTGGAATGTCGAATTTGTTATTCACACTAATATTTGTGGCTTTGTTTTCTGGCATGTTTTGTGTTGTAAAATTTATAAAGAATTCTTTGAATCAAAAGGATTATAAATCAATTTTGTATTTATTATGGTTTGGTATCTCTTATTTTTTAACTTTTTTAACTCGTATGACTAATAATTTTTCATGCCTTTGGTTAAGATTATTAATATTTGTAAATTTAATTTTATCATTATTTTATTTATCAAGAGTTTTAATTAGAAATTTAAAGAAATCGCAAGGTTCTTTATTCATGCCTGTTTCACCGTTTGTGTTCCTTGCTGTATTATGTTATATGTTTATTTTCTAAGATAAATAGAGTATAGCTCTTGTCAATTCTTAAAAAAATGACTATAATAAACATGCTATTTATATTTCGGCTAGTGTAAAATCTTAACAGGAAGGTTATCCTACCTGTTTTTTTTACGGAAATTTAAGCTAACAAAACGGAGAATAGAATGCACGATCATAAAAATGTTTCGAGATTACTAAAAACGGCTCGTGGGCAGATAGATGGTATTATAAAGATGATAGAAGAAGATAGAGATTGTGTAGATGTTAGTTATCAAATTTCTGCCGCACAGTCAATATTGAAGAAGGTTAATATAGAGATTCTTTCATCTCACCTTTCTCATTGTGTAAAAGAGTCTTTTGAACATGACAACCCTAAAGATAAAGAAGAAAAAATTAATGAATTTATTACTTTGTTGAACAAAGTGCTTAAGTAATTTTTGCTAAAATCAATTTGTCGAAGTTAGTTATTGTTTTAATTTTTGTTTCAATTTCTGATTCTTTTATTTCTGTAATAGTTTTATATTTTCCAACTATTGAAACTTTATCTTCAGATGTGTTCCAAACAAGAAGTTCGTTGAATTCAATATCGTTTTTTAAACTTTCAATGATTTTGTTTTTAATAGATTTGTTTTCGGTATCAATAAGTATTGCAGTTGTTGATTTGATTAGGTTGTATGCCCAAATACAAATAACTGTACCGCCTAAAAATCCAACGATAGGGTCAAGGGCAATCCAACCCAGATATTTACCTGCAAATAGTGCAGATATTGCAAAAACAGAAGTCATTGCATCTGCCAATATGTGCATATATGCTGATTTAAAATTGTAATCTTCGTGTTCATGGTTGTGTTTGTGTCCAATATGATGTTGATGACCTCCCATAATAAGAATACATACGCTGTTTACAATTAAGCCTATAATCGCAATAATAATAGCTTCGTTAAAACAAATATTTAGGGGGTTAAATATTCTATCAATTGATTCAAATATGATTAAAATACCTGTTAAACCAAGTAGGATTGAACTTGCAAATCCTGATAATGTACTGAATTTACCAGTACCAAAAGCAAATTTATCAGAAAATTTTAATTTTCTTATCAAAACATAAGTTATAAATGTTATAGAGAGAGCAAAAGCATGTGTTCCCATGTGCCAACCATCAGCGAATAAAGCCATTGAGTGTGTAATATAACCGATTACAATCTCAATAAACATTGTAATTAGGGTTAGAATAATAACTAATAATGTTCTTTTTTCTCGTGATTGGTCTGTCATTTTGATACTCCTCCGAAATTTTTACCAATAAATATGGGGCAAAATGCCCCATATTACGTAGTTATTTTTCACAATCACATTTAATGAATTTTTTTATAAAACTTTCGTGTGATTTTTGACAAGCTGGACATGTACATTTACAGTCTTTGCAGGTACATTTAGGGTTGTGGCATTTACAATCTGTACCACATTTACAATCGCCTTTTCTACAACAATGGCAATCACATTTTTTTTGACAACCGCATGTACATTGGTCTGTAGTTGTTGCCGCGTTTGCAAACCCTACAGTTGCAAACATAAGAGAAAGAGCAAATAATCCAATCGCTAATTTTTTCATAAGGTTCTCCTTTTATTACTATACCCTACGGGGGTCTAGTAATATAATAACCCCTTTTGATTTTTTGTCAAGAGGTTAAAATAAAAGTTTTTGGTATAATGTTGTTATGATACAAGATATTGCACCACATGTTTTTTATAATCATTATAAAAATACTAAACCTTCAAAAGGTGATTGTGTTCTATCATTTGTTGGCAAAACTGTTGCTATAACGGATTTTAGCAATACCCCAGTGAGGTATCTGTTCTCTATTGATGATACAAAATATTTCTTATCAATGGAAGAAATTAATGCTGAATATGTACCTATAAGCGATTATAAGGAGAAAACTACAAAATTTATCCTTGAAACAGCACATCAAATATACCGTTGGTATTCGCGTAACAAATTTTGTGGTCAATGTGGTACTCCACTTGAACATTCGGATAAAGAGAGAATGTTGCATTGTTCAAAATGTCATCTTCAAATATATCCGAAAATTTGTCCGGCAGTAATAGTTGGAGTTATTAATAAAGATAAATTGTTGCTTACAAGATACAATGGTCGTGAGTATAAACATTATTCCTTGATTGCAGGATACAATGAAATTGGTGAAACTATAGAAGAAACAGTCCATCGTGAGGTAATGGAAGAAGTCGGATTAAAAGTTAAAAATCTCAAATTCTACAAAAGTCAGCCTTGGGCTTTTTCTGAAACTTTATTAATGGGCTTTTGGGCAGAATTGGATTCAGATAGCGATATTACACTTGATAGAACCGAGCTCGAAGAAGCTAATTGGTTTAAGGCAGAAGAAATTGAACTGAAAAATGACGGCATAAGCCTTACTCATGAGATGATAACCTTGTTTAAGAACAAGTCTATCGCTTCATTAATTTAAGCTTTTGTTTTGTTGATTTATCGACTTTTAACGACTCTATAACTTTTTGAATAGATTTGTTATAAGTCCAATCATCAAGTTTTGTAGTTTTCAAAAATTCTGTTGTTTCTGTAGGATATTCTACAAAACACATTGAAACCAACCACGCAGCAGCCATTTGTGCATAATATTTTTTTGAGTTAAATTCGTTTAGTATGTCAAAAATATTTTTTAGGTAATCTCTTTCAATAAAATATTCAAGTAGTATAACAAGTGCAAATCTGTTTAAGAATTCATCGTTTGAATTGAGGTATGGTTGAATAAGTTTCCAATATAGTTGTTTATTTTTTCTTACGCATTTTAGAGAGTTACAAAACTTGTCGCATACTGCCCAATTATTTATTTTGGGTACGAATTGTTTTATTAGTTCTAAATCTTCAGATTTAGCAATTAATATTCCTTGTAGCATAGTTTCTTCCATATAAATACAAGGTTGGTTTAATAAAGGCTTCCAGTCTGTTTTGTACAGTTCTTTTGCTAATTTATTTAATTTGGGAATTCTGACACCTAATACATTATCTATATTCGGAATTAAAGCTGATGAAAAAAGTCTGTATTTTTCTTCAGCTTCTTGTTCTAATCTCTTTCGTATATCCATTTTTATATCCTAACAATTGATATTATATCATATTGAAAGATATTATTTTCCACAAGGTCTACATTTAGATTCTTTTATACTACGTCCAAAAACCAAGCGTAGTCCACCAAATCGTTTTCTAAGTGTTTGTCGAATTCCACACGAAATAGCATTTGTATTAGCTATCAAGTTTTGGGTTTCGTTTATGGTTGAGGATATGTTTGGGATACTTTTATTTATACCGTTAGAAGTATCATAAATGCTTTCGGTTATACGTTCAACATTGTTAGAAGAACGGTTTATAGTTCCCATAATTGATTCTAATTCTTCTTGTTTTATAGAATTGTTTACTTTTATACTTGCATTATCTATGTTAGAGGATATTTTGCGAATGTTGTTTGTTGTACCTTTTAAATTGCTTCGGTTTTCGTTTACAACATCTTGAAGTAATATGAATAATCCACCTAAGGCTTCGATTGTGGAGTTAAGATTTTCTGAGGAATTTCTCAAGTTTTGTTTTATGACCTCTAAATCTTCAATTCTTTGATTATGAGTAAAGGTTTCCAGTCCAACGGTTGCATATCCTTTCAAGTATGTACCGTTTGATATCAAGGTAGTGGACGGATTTTCAGGATATAATAGTTCAAGATAATCTTTTGTCTTACGGTTTTTGACAATTTGCCTTAATTCAACTTCGGTATTTATAGGCAAATGAAGATTTTTTGGATAAAGAACAACCTTCATCAAAGTATGTTGATAATCGTTTGAGTGTTTTTTCTTTTCAGCTTTACCTATAATTATGCCTTTGTAATAAACAGGTAAATTCTTTTCGTGTGGACGTAATTCATTGAACTGAACAACGATATGCGTATAGCTAAGTTGTTTGTAGATAAATATTCCCATAAGGACAAAAAATAAAATAAGTAATAATATAACAATTCTTTTCATAATTGTAATATCAGTTAAACTAATAAGTTTGTAATTGTCTTTTTAGGTATATCTATATGGATAATTTGAAAATTTTAACAAGTTGATTTTTTAGATATTTTAAAATCTCGCCAATATATGTTGTTGTTATAATACCAATAACAAAATAGAAATATGTCGTTTTTAGTGGGAAATAGAACCAATAAATATCAGCGTTGTTTTTTATGTCAAATGGTATTCCTTTAATTGTAAGGAATGAGTATGTTATTAAATTAAAGATTAATAGATGATTAGCCATTATATGATAGGTGTTATGTCCTACTTTTTGTAAGAATTTCCAATCTTTTATAAAGTTAAATGTCTTTTCTACAAGGAATAAACAAATCCAAATTCCTGTTATACTTGTCAAAATCGGAACAATCCAGTTGTTGTAATTGCCCCATACTAATAGAAAATGTAGACCTACTCCATCTTGTGCGGTGAAATCTTTATTTGTAAGCCACAAGATAGATTGTAGAATTAACATACAACTCAATATTTTATATGAAAAAATGTTATATTTGCCTTCAATGTTATTTTTATACATATATCCTAAGTGAACAAAAAATAGAGCAAACATAGTTCTTAATATCCACAATAGATAAATGTTTTCGGAATATGATTGCAGTTGTATTGCACATAAAGAAAGCAAGAAAAATAATCCGAGTTTTAGGATATTATTGATTTTTAGGTATGAAAACAGTTTGTATATGATAAGAGTGATAAATAAACAAGGAACAAACCATAGTGGGGATATCAAATCTAGTTGATGCCCCGTTAGAAAAGGTATTAATAATTCATTTTTTAGAGTAATTGGAAGTCCCCAAAATTTACCGAACATAGGTGTTAGAGCTTTAGTTATTCCTATATATGCAAAAGAATACAAAAAATATGGTAGTAAAAGAGATTTACATCTTCGCTTTGTAAATTCTATAAAAGAATAATTTTCTTTATACAGTATTCCTGCAATAAAGAAAAATAAAATCACCTGAAATGAATATGGTGGAAACATTGGAATCAGAGAAAATTCCAAATGCCCAGCAACTACAATCAGAATAGCTAATGCTTTTAGAATATTAATCTTGTTGTTAAAAACCTCAGGCATACTAAACACCTACTCTTGTTGGTTATATTTTATAATAAACAATTTTGTTGGGGTAGAATCAACAACAAATAAGTTGTGAATTTACAAGTTTAAATAACCTAAAATAAAACAGGTGTTATAAAAATTTGGAATTTTATTTACCATAATTTAAACAATGTTCTATATTTTCTTTTGGTAAAAACATAAATCCTGTAGTTTGTGGTGCGTTTGCTCTTGTTCCACCATTTTTAAGCCAAGTTGCGAATTCTTCATTAATCGAAGGATTGCTAAATCGAAACCCTAATTTGTAGTAGAATCCGGCAGGAGAACCAACTTTATCTATATCTTGTGCATCTAGTGTTACTCGTCCTTTTGTTAAATGGTTTTTAAGACTTTCTTCGACAACACTTTGGACTGCATTTGTTCCAGTTTTAGCTCCATTACTACGCAACAAATCTATGTGGTAATGCGGTAAGAGTTCTTTTATTTCATTGTTTTGAATTGTATTTGTTTTAGTTTTACCTTTTCCTTTAATTTTGTTTATTTTGAATATTGTAGGTTGTGGCTCAAATTTTTCTATCTTTGTTTGAACATAATCTTTTGGAAAATCTCCGAATACTATAGTTCCTCCTTCATCAAAATGCGTAAATTTTGTTGCAGGTCTTGAAGGTGTTTTTTCAAGAACTTTATAATGTCTATCTTTTATTTTTACTAAGTTATATTTATCAGAAGAAAAAGCATTTGTATCAAATATAACTTCATAATCGTTTGGTTTGAAACCTTTTGTCGGAGTTTTTAAATCAAATTCAATCAATACACCGTTTTGTGGTTGGTAGAAACTTTCTGCATATCTTTTGTTTATTTCAGGAGCAGTCGATGTGAAACCTTTGTTATTAAATACAAGTTTTTCTACTACATTTTGGTCATCTTTGCAGTCTTGAATTCCTCTAAAGAATTTTCCTGATATAGGTTTAGATTGACTGATTCCTTGTTTTAGGCAACTAACAATTTGATTAGATTTTATAGACAACGGTTCTGATTTTCGCAAATAGTAGTTTATATACGGATTATTTTGATATTCTTTATAAGCTTTTTTAATTTCGGTATTAGAATATTTAAGTTTTTCAAATCTGTCGCAATCAAGTTTTAGATTTTTAAGTTGAACACCAGCAGTATTGATTGGTTTAGTTTGTACTAAACTGGCTTTGGAAGTTGCTCGCAAATATTCATACAGTTTTGGTTGTATTTTACTAACACTAATCATTCATATACCTACAATAATATTTCCCATAAGGGATTTTAATATATAAAGTATTTTTATAATAAAAAATTGATATAATGTGACATAATGTAAAAACAATTATTAGCGAGGGTATATTTTAAGTATTCAAAAATAAATATTTATTTAAACATAAAAGTTAACAAATTTTATAAAAATGGCAAAATATAAATTCACCGATTTTATACTAAATTGTATAGGTAATTCAGGAGAATATGTATGCTTGTTGAAAATACAAATAACTCGCCTCGTTTTAATGGAATGACAAAAATTCTTAAAAAAAGAATTTATATTGATGGGAAAAAAGATATTGGTGTAATTTTAAAAGAGAAGAAACCTAAAAATACTTATGCAGGCGAATTACCATCGGTAATATTTTATTCGTTACCTGAAAAAAACAAAACAAAAAATATACGTGATATTTACAAAACTTTTGATGAAGTATCTGATGAGATTAGGGAATTTCGTCCAAGTATACAAGGACCGTCAGATGAATATACTAACAGACGTCCACAATCTGCTGTTCAAAAGTTGAAAAATATGTTTGTTAAATTTGGAATATTAAAAAAAGATGATAATTTTGACATTAAATTCCTTGGTGCTGGGGAATATAAAAAAGCATTTAAATTAGAGGGTGTAAAAGATAAAAAAACGGGAGAAGAATTAACTTTTGGAGTTTTTCATTTGGTTGACAAATCTCCAGAATGGCATAAATATAAGAGTCATGGTAATTATGCAGAACTAAATATTTTAACATATTGGAAAGGTAAACATGGTCAAAATACTCAACGAGGCAAATTTTATTGGGGAAATATTGATCATGGATATTTTCTGAGCAAATTTATTGGTAAAGATGTAAAATCTCCAAAAGTTCATATAAATGAATATAATGACGGGCTAAAATTAACTGATGAAGTAATGGGGTATTCTGGTCATAACAAAGTTTATGGATATAGTATAGATCCGGGTGGAGTTAGAGTTGTAAATCGTGTAAAAAATGAAAGTAAAATAGCTCAAAAAATTCAAACTCATATAAAAAATACTGAATTGCGATATCGCACACAAGAATGGTATCGTTGGAAATCAAATTCTAAAGGAATGGATAAGAAACAAGTTCAAGCAGGTTTAGCCTTGAGTATAAAACATTTACCAAACAAAGAAAAGTTTGTAGAACAATGCTTGGAATTTAATAATCCTCTTGCAGATACCGGAATTAGTTATGCCTTAAAATATCTACCAGAAGACTCTGCAAAAAAATATTTTGAAGTGTTGATGAAACGTAAAGACCCAACAACTCAAACAGTGTTAATGAATGAAATTCCACTTTTAGCAAGGACTCGTCAAGTGAATAAAAATATTGATGATTTAGATGTTCCAAAAGGTGAAATTAGACCAAAAGTTCTTGAAGAATATTATGAAGTCGCAAAACAACATGTATTGCCAGAGGTCGAGGAGCATCTTGCAAGTTATTTACATTTGCTTCCAAATGATAGAATTATGCCGGAAGCAGATGCACTTATTGCAAAGGGAGATTACAACGTTAATGATAGGCTTTTACATAAAATAAAATTTGTAAAAGAAGAAGATTATTCTTTTGGTGACAAAATGGCAGTTCTAAATAAACTTGATAAATCTGAAAAAAGTGACTTCTTAAAATCAAAAATTTTCGCTGTAAGAACTCAAATTATTCGTAATTCGTTAGATAGTAATTGATTATATAGTTAACAATATTTTCTTGGAAATAAATGACAGGGGTATTAGTTAGAAGAAAGAATACATCTTAGTAGTTATATTAAAAAAGGTTTTAGCGATATAGCTAAAACCTTTAAAATTCGGAAAAGGTGGGATTCGAACCCACGGTGCAGATTGCTCCACACAACACCTTAGCAGGGTGCCGCCTTAAGCCTACTCGGCCACTTTTCCACAAGCTCCTGTCAAAGTATTTACATGGTAGCATAAACTTTTATTTTTGAAAAGGACTTATTTAAATTGATAATAAGGATTTTTTTGATTATAGTCTGCTAAAGATGTCCATTCTTGTTTTGGTTCGTTTATAGAAGCCAAATCTCCGCTTCTTGAATCCCATCTGCCTTGTCTTGGGTTACCATAGGTTATACCAGCATTATAAGCAGATGTTTGTTTTGCATAGTTTGTTACATATTTCCCATCTTGAGATAGTACCAAATTTTGAGTCATATATCCGCCTTGCGGATAAGAGTTATATTTTGTAATAGCTCTTGGGTAATAATTTGTTTCTACTTGGTTTCCTGTTTGCATGTCGGTACTTGTCCAACTGCTATGTGGAACTGTTCCTTTTTTGTGTATATCACTTTTAGAAACAACATTTCGTTCTAAAACTTTTTCAACTTTACCTTCTTTGTTTACATAAGTAAGATATGTTTTTGTATTATCATAAACCTTATTACCATCTTCTCGTATAATATTTTTAAAAACTTTGTAACCGTTTTTGTTTACACCTAACAATTTACCAGGAATATTTACCATAACTATACACCACCTTTTTACTAATTATATATTGATAAAAACTCTAA
Source organism: uncultured Candidatus Melainabacteria bacterium (assembly GCA_934693215.1). GTDB lineage: Bacteria > Cyanobacteriota > Vampirovibrionia > Gastranaerophilales > Gastranaerophilaceae > UMGS1585. Next base: position 2,834 of record CAKUVB010000024.1, on the reverse strand, counting down.
ATCTTTAAAAATTGCATATTCTATTAAGAGATATTAAGCAAAATAAAAGCGAACCGAAGTTCGCTTAAAATTACTCTCAACTATCTTACTAAATCGTTAGACCAAGATTACTTAACTGCAACCAGTTTTGTTTGAACTCCGACTTCGGCATTCATACGTCTGGCATTTGCAATTGCAGAGGCACGTCTTTTTTTAGCTCCTCTGAGTATATATTCTACGCCACTGAAGGTATTACAAGTAGGTGTTTCAACTTTCTTTAACATATACTATCCTTTCTTTTTGTCTGTAGTTTCTATATCGACATTTTTTTGAAAATCTTTAGACTTTTAAGGTAATAATTTACAAATTTTTACAATATTAATAATTTTTAAGAAAATTATATATGTCTAAAATTCAGTAATATTAATAAATTTTGAAATTTGTTATATACTTTTGTTACAAATTTTATTTCAAAAGGGTTTACTTTTTATGAACATGTGTAATAATACAAGTATAAGGATATACAGACTCGGGGACACGAAAGGATACATTACCCACAATCAATAGTCGTCAATTATTTTATGATGCATAAAAGGAGTGTTTGCATTCATAAAAAGTATCACAATGAACCATTAAAATTATAGTTGCAGTTGATATGGATTATAACTGCAAGGCAAAACTGCTAAGTGACTCATTTGAGATGTTTGGCACATTAGTTGTGGTGCATGTATTGGATATGTTAGCCGACAGAATTTGAAAGGAGTATCAAATTATGGCATTAACAATTAACACAAACATGGGCTCATTATTAGTTCAAAGAAACATGGCTTCTGCAACAAACAGTTTGAACAAATCTATTGAACGTATGACAACAGGTTACAAAATTAACGCAGCAAAAGACGATGCCGCAGGTTATTTCGTAGCAAAGAATATGCAAGTTCAATTAAGTTCAACATCAGTAGCTCAAGATAACTGTGATATTGGTACAAATTTATTAAGTACAGTTGAAAATAATTATGATTTATTAACTACTCACTTACAACGTATCAGAGATTTGACCGAACAAGCTGCAAACGGAACTTATGGTCAAGAATCTATTGATGCTATTAAATCAGAAATTCAAGCTCGATTAGCAGAAATGGATAGGGTTGCAAGTAGTTGTGAATTCAACGGTATCAATCTAATGGACGGTTCAGCCGGTGAAATAAATATTCAATGTGGTATTGATTCAACAGCGAATAGCCAGATTAAACTTTCAGCAGATTTGTTCGCAGATTCTGTCGCAAGTACATTAATGGGTGTTAGTGCAAAAGACTTCTTAGCTCAATTTACAGCTGGTGGTAATAAATATAATACAGCTCTTGATCAAGTAGATAAAGCGATTAAGACAATTTCAACAAGACAAACTCAAATTGGTGCATATCAAAACAGAATTGAATGCAAGTGATGCTTTAAATGTAAGATTTGAACAAACTACATCTGCATTATCAACGATTAGAGATGCCGACGTTGCAGAAGAATCTTCAGCTTATATTAAAGCTCAAATCCTCCAACAAGCATCAGCATCACTTTTAGCAACTGCAAACCAAACACCATCAATTGCTTTGAACTTGATATAAGTTCAGTAAGTGACGTTTGAAACTCCATTTTATTTTTAAATACGATACAAATAAGATACTTTCATATAGGAAATTATATAGCCGAAAACTTTTTAGTTTTCGGTTTTTTTTATTTAAGTTTTGCATATGTTAAAGTGAATGGATATTCCATAAGTTCATCAATATTCATGTAAAATGGTTTGTTTGGTTTATAAGGGTCTTGTAGCTCTAGTTGTTTATTTTCCTTGTTATAAGAGTTTATAGAATAAGAATGTCTTGGGTATAATTTATTAATATATTTTTCTTTTGAACTCATTTCGTAACTCTCTGTAGATATACCAATAAAGACATTATTTTTATTTGATGAATTTTTTAAAATTTGTTTTTGTTGTTTTTTATTTCTATAAATAATTTTAGGTTTTATGTCTGGGAAAAATTGATGTAAAGCTTCTGCTTGTGCACCTTTGTTCAAAACTCGCATTAATGTGTCAATCCCTAGAACTCTTGATGTGTGTAAAGTATCAATAGTAGGGCCTTTTGTTCTTTTCATAGCGACAGCTTCTTCGATAATTTGTAATCCGTCAGCACCTTTTAAGTTTGCACCAGTTTTTGATTTGATTGGTTTCCCATTTTTGAAGAATACATTCATTGAAGGTAGTTTTACGTACAAATCATTATCAGCTTGTCCTAAAGTTCGTAATATACCAATCTTTCCTATTGGTTTTTGAAGAAGTCCATTAATTGTTGATATCAACCAGCAATCTCCGATTCGTTTGCTTTGAGAACATTGTTTAGGACTTTTAGGAAAAATTACGGAATAACATTTTGGTGTCACGTTTAATCGTTCAAGTTGACCATTATTATTAATAAATAAAGTGTTGCCAACACCAAAAGTGTCACCATTTTTGATATGCAAATCTAAATTTAAGTCTTTTTTTAAGAATTCATTTTGCTTGTCAGGTACTAATTTTACAGTTTTATCTTTTTTTAATAAAGATAAAAAACTGCGTTTTATGTTCCTTTTAGGCTTTTTATTTACAAAATCAACTGTAAATTTGTCTGTTTGAGAAAAAGAATACCGTACAAAATTTCTCATGCTTTCATACGGACGGTATACTCCTCTTCCAATTTCCATAATAAAGCTACTCCCTGTAGTTTTATAATAACAATTAAATTATAAAATTCAATCTATTTATTAAGGTTTCTAAAGCCTTTCCCTGTTGAGATTGAGCGATTGATAGATTCGATTTTTGAGCG
>CAKUVB010000023.1 GCA_934693215.1 uncultured Candidatus Melainabacteria bacterium | reverse complement strand
GGTAATGCAAAATTGACTGCAGATTCAAAAGGAACAGATTCAGGAAATATTATCATTGGTTACAATTCAAATGATCCGAACAATGTAACAGATAAAAATTCAACAAGTATCGGTGGTAATATTAAAGCAAAATCAAACTTGTGGACTAAAGCTTATTCAGATGGAGATTTGAAGTTTGTTGATTCAGATATTAAACAAAATATCAGTGCAGAATCTAAAAACGGTAATGTAAGCTTTACAAATTCAGTTGCTGGTTCAGCAGACCTAACTGCAGGAAAAGACGCAACAATTGATAATTCAAATGTTACAGGTGATACAAATATCAAGACCGTTGATGGAAATGCAACAGTTAAGAATAATTCAAAAGTTGGTAAGTTAACAATGAACTCAACTAATGCAGATGTTAATGTAATAGATAGTACTGTTAATGGTACTGCTACATTAACTGCAGGACACGATGTAAATTCTACCTTCTCTAAATATACAGACAAGCTTGATGCAACAGCTGGTCATGATGTTAATTACAAAACAACAGGTGATATTAACTTAGACAATTCAACAAATATGAGTCTAAAAGCTGGTAATAAAACAGAACTTACAACAATTGATGGTAATATCACAGTAAATAATCTTCCAACTGGTACAGATGTTGTTAAGGGTAAGGAAGTTAGCCTAGTTGCTGATGGTAATATCACATTCACTGGTGATAATGTAATAGACGGTGATTTAAGAGTTAAATCAACTGGTGGTAATGGATTCGTTGCAATCAATGGAGATTCAACAAAAGCTGATAATATCTATGTTGACAAAGCTCACTGGGTAGAAATCAAGAATGTTGATACTGACCACTTACAAATGGAAAACTTTGATATCGGTCACTTGATTCAATCAAGAATTGGTTCAGCAGGTTTCAATAATGGTGATACATTGTACATCAATATCTTGAACACTGTATTAAACGGTCAATTAGTTAAAAACTTAGACCCAGCATTTGAAATCAATAGAGGTACAACATTAGCGGATATTATCTATTATCCTTTATTTAATCCTGGTCCTGGTGCTGGTGATGGTGGTGATATATCAGGTGACGATGCCGCTAGATTGATGGGCTATATGAGAGAAAAAGGTATCGATGGATTAGTTGGTAAAGACTTCGCTCCAATAGCATTTGCGGCTTACGATAGAGGTAAACGTGGAGCAATCTTTAGAGCAGCTGGTGAATCTATTTACAAAGATGTTTCTCAAGTAGTTCACATTACAGATAGATTCAATCTAGATGACTAATAGATAAATAAGGTAGGAAATATATATGAAATAAAAAATACCAGTTTGAAAAAACTGGTATTTTTTATTATTTATATTGTAATAAATCTTTTATTGTATTATTCGCTCACGTATCCTAAATTTTTTAGCACTTTATCGTTTTTACGCCAATCTTTTTCTACTTTGACTTGTAGTGCAAGAAAAACTTTTTTCTCAACGATATTTTCTAAATCTAGCCGAGCCTCTGTTCCAATTTTCTTTAACAAAGACCCGCCTTTGCCTATTAAAATACCTTTTTGACTCTTTGTTTCACAAAATATATTTGCATAAATTCTATCTATTTCAGGGGCTTCTTCATATCTATCAACTTTTATAGCAACAGAATGAGGTATTTCTTCTTTTGTATTCAAAAGGATTTTTTCCCTAACTATTTCTTCAACAATAGATCGCATATTTTCTTCTGTCACAATATCTTCGGGATACAAAAGTTCTCCCTCAGGCAAATAATCCATAATTAAATCAATTAATTTTGCTTTGTTTTTACCTGTTTTTGCTGAAATTTTTATAACAGGAATTTCAGATTTAAACAATTCTACATAAGATTGATAATTTTGTGTAATTTTTTCTTGATTAGATATTTTATCAAGTTTGTTCATAACCAAAACAACAGGTATTTTGGTTTTAGAAATAACATTCTCAACAATCCATTTGTCCCCTTTTCCTGCGGGTTCAGAAGCATCAACTAAAAATAAAACTAAATCTGAATCAGGTACAGAAATTTTAGCCTCATCTAGCAAAAATTCGCCAAATTTGTTTATTGGTTTGTGAATACCTGGAGTATCAACAAAGACAATTTGTCCTCTATCGTTTGTTAAAATACCTTTTATTCTTTTTCTTGTAGTCTGAGCTTTATCTGTTGCTATAACTATTTTTTGTCCCAAAACTTGGTTCAACATAGTTGATTTACCAACATTTGGACGTCCTATAATTGAAACAAAACCACTTTTTGTCATTGTTTATCCTTTTATCTTTAATACTTGTATATCTCCAGCTTTTAACTCTGTAGTAAATTTTCCTTGTTGGAATTTAGGAGATATGTGTCTGTTTAGTCTTAAATCAATATATTTTGTTTTTTGATTTACTCCATGGAGCTTGACTGTTACTGTTTGACTTGTTTTAAAATCTAAATTACCTATAACTACAATCATAAAATCTTTATTTGAACGAGTATAAGCAAATACTGATTTTGATGTTGTTTTTAGTGGTATGAATTTCATACTACTAAGTTCGTCCATATAATATTGTTTAAACTTATTTGCTAGTACAAATTCATTATATATAGATTTATCAGTTCCTCCAGGACGTCTTGAGAAATTGAACAAATCAAATTTACCTTTATGGTTAAAATAGTATTCATCATCTGTAAAAGTTTGACTAGCTTTTTTATTTGCCCAAGAATAATCGTAATCATCGCCTGTTGGAAATCCGTCAACAAAATATGAATTTAGCGGTAGTGTTGCGTTTAGCCATATCATCATTTTTGAGAATTCAGAACCATTGATTAGTATAGGGCTAGTTTCATCGTGTGTTGTAAAACTACCAATAACAGTTTTTTTCTGTGTATTATAAATTTTTTGATTAAATTTTACAGAATTGATTAACTCTTTTGATGTTTTCCAATTTTTTAGATTAAAGAAATCTCCATAATATCCATCAAATCCTGCTTGTAAAAGTTTGTCGTAAGTCGTAAAAGGTGCATATTGAGAAGGTGCTTCTGTCCAAGCATTAGAAGCCTCTGCTAAAAACATAAATTCGTTATCTCGACTTCTTGCATATTTGATTAAATCTTCCCAAAACGAATATGGACGCATAGTTGCAACATCAGCTCTTATACCATCAGCACCAAGTGTCATAATCATATCTACAAATTCTTTATGTTGAAGGTAAACATCTTCTTCATTAGTATTAAAAACTCTTATATCAGTCCAATCAAGAGGGATTATAGGTTGTCCAGAGGTATCTTTTACAAAATACTCAGGGTGAGTTATAAAAAGGTCATAAGCACCGCAACTAGGCAAATCAATAATAACTCGAATGTTTCTTTTGTGGCATTCTGATATAAATTTCTTTGCTTGTTCATTGACAGAAAGTGTTGAATCAGGAGCTTTAAGTTGTGGGTTTAAACTCCCAAAATCAGCAAGAGCATAAACAGAACCTGCTGTACCCAATGCTTTTAATTTCCCAACAGGAGTAATTGGCAAAATGTGTAGAGTGTTAATGCCCATATTCTGAATTTCGTCTAACCTATCTATAGCATTTAAGAAATTACCGCTTTCTTCATCGTTGTCGATTATTTCATTTTTATTTGTGTCTTTTGCGTTAAATGTTCGAATATTTATTGCATAAATTATTGATTTGTTTTGCAAAAATTGGCTTCTTAAATCATTGTGCCATATACCATTTACCATTTGTGCATTAGCACAATTTGAAAGTATTAATGTCGTTAATAAACCGATTAAAAGTTTTTTCATAAATTTCTCCAAGTTTTATTACAGAATACCACAAATGTCGATAAAATTTTTAAAGATGTTTATACCGTTTTTCGTAAGTATTGCTTCCGGGTGAAACTGAACCCCATATATTGGTAAATCTTTTATTTTTATTCCCATCAAAATATTATCTTTTGTATGTGCGATTGGAATTATCGGTGGTTTTATATTTTCAACAACCAAGGAATGATATCTGGTTGCACTGAACCCCTGCTCAAAACCTTTAAATAACGGCTCATTTTGTACAAAATATATTTCTGAACATTTGCCATGCACAGGCTCTTTAGCTTCAACAATATTTGCTCCAAAAAATTCTGCAATTGCTTGATATCCCAAGCAAACACCCAAGATGGCTTTTTCTTTGTGGTATTTTTTTATTATGTCCATTGTGATACCTGCATTTGAAGGATTTGAAGGACCTGGAGATAAAATAATACTGTTAAAGTTTAGTTTGTCAAAATCTTCAATAGTCATTTCGTCATTTTTTATGACTTGAATATGTTTGCCCAATATTCTGAAATATTCAACAATATTATAAGTAAACGAATCATAATTATCTATAAGAATCATAATTCTACCTCAACCATTCCTCTGACAGAATTTATACAGAATATTTTTTCTGCATTCAATAAATCTTTTTTATAAAGAGTTTTTTCTTTAACTTTTCCAGCATTTAATAGATGTTGTCGATATATCCCATTTAATATCCCGCTCTTGACGGGTGGGGTATATAATTTTCCTTCTATTTGCAAAACAACATTACTTCTTGTTCCTTCTGTAAGTTCTTGTTTTTCGTTAAAAAATATTATATCAAAGTAATCTTCCAAAACATATTTATACCAAGGTCTGAAGGTCGTTTTGTGATACAGATATGGGTTTTCAGAATTGATATAATCATCAGCGATTGCAGTTTTATTATTAGGAAGCTCGTTTATCTCTCGATATTCTATATTGTATTTCCCGTCTTTAGATAGTATAAATCTTGCTATACAATCTTTAGAAATATCAAATTTAAAATCTGTAGTATCAAAATAATACTGCAAGCTTTTTGCAGATTGTTTTAGTCTGTTTAAATGTTCTTCGAAAAACTTAACTTCACCATTTTGTATTAATAAAGTTTCTAATAATTGATATTCTATATTGGTATCTAAAATTTTCTTTTTGATAACAGTTTCTTCCCATTCATCTTTTATTTCAGAATCCCAAACGATTGCACCACCTGCATTATATTGATAATAGTTGTTTTCTTTTTTCTTTTGAAGAATTCTTATCGGAACAGAAAATTCCATATTGTTTTTTGTAATATATCCGATTGCACCACAATAAATTTCTCTTGAGTAGTATTCAAGAGAATCAATAATATTCATTGTTGATATTTTTGGTGCTCCTGTAATAGAACCACAAGGAAATATTGCTTCAAGGATATTATAAAGACTTGTATTTTCTTTTAATTCTGCAGAAATTTCAGATGTCATTTGATAAACTGTTGGGTGGGCTTCAATTTCAAATAATTTATCGACATTTACAGTTCCTGTTTTGGCAATTTTGCTTAAATCGTTTCTTAATAAATCAACAATCATAACATTTTCAGCTCTGTTTTTGATATCTTTTTGTAGAAACTCTTTATTTTGTAAATCTTCTTTTTCTGTTTTGCCTCTAGAGATTGTTCCCTTCATTGGTTTAGTTGTAATCTTGTTATTTTCTAGTTTGAAAAATAACTCTGGAGAAAACGATAAAAGTTCTTCAAAATCATTAACTATAAATGTGTTATAGTTTGTTTGTTGTTTTGTTAACAAATAATTATACAAGGTTAGATTATCTGTATCTGTATAAACTTTGTACGGATATGTATAATTAACTTCGTAAGTGTCACCTTTTGCGATATGTTGTTTGATTTTTGTTAGTGCATTTTTATATTGTTCAAAAGTTATTTGAGGTTCTGAATAAATATTTATTTTTTTTTGAGGGGTATATGGTGAGTATTCAGTAAAACTATCATAAACTTCAAAATACAATAATGGGTACTTTGAATTGATTTCTAAACCCATAAAAATATCTTTTGCACAATATCTGATATATCCAAGAATATAAAAATCTTTTTTTCTATATTCTTCAATTTCTAATAGAGCTTTTTTGAATTCGAGATTATTAAAAGCTATAATTTTTGTTATTGGTTCGATAAAACATTTGTCGTGGTATATCTGCATTACAAACCTTTTATTCTATTAAGTGGCCAAAATAAGAATACAGCTTTTCCAACAAATCTGTCTTGAGGTAAAAAGCCCCAAAATCTGCTATCTTGAGAATTCCCTCTATTATCACCCATCATAAAGTATTCGCCTTGAGGAACAATAAATGGTCCACAATACATATTTTCGTTACAAGGTATAGAATCAAAGTCGCTTAGGATATAGTCCTCTTCAAGAGGTTTATCGTTTATATATACAAAATAGCGTCCTCTATAATTCTTTTTGATTTCAAGTTTATCACCGGGCATACCAACAACCCTTTTTATATAAGCGATATCTTTGCAGAAAAATCCCGTTAGTCTTTTAAATATCCCCATAGGTGATTCGTCAAGTTGAACAAATGGTGGATAAAAAACCATTACATCGCCACGTTTTGGAGTTGTATAAAATCTTGAAAATCTTTCAACAAAAATTCTATCACCTTCTATTAATGTTGGACGCATTGAACCTGATGGAATCCAACGAATTTCACCTATAAAAAATCGTATTATAGTAACCATTACGATTACAAATACAATAGTATCTAATGTTTCTTTTAAAAATGGTTTAAACTCTTTTTTTATTTTTTCTTTTAATTGCATAGTTTATCTACTAACCCCATTAAGCTACGAGAGTATTCATTATCTGAAAATTTCAGTAACACGTTTTTTGCTCTCTGGCAATAATTATCTATTAAATCCATTGTTTTTTCAATAGCAGTATCACTATTTTCAATAGAATTAGCAAATATAACAGGTGCGGTATATATCCTTTGTTGGATATCAGAGGATTTATCAATACCTAGTTTATAATCGTCTAAATCGTTTTTTATTTGAAAAGCGATACCGTAGTTTATTGCAAATTCTTGTGCCTCAATTTGATATTGATTTGTAGAGTAAATAGAATTTGCAACCAAGCAAGCTTTAAATAATTCAGCTGTTTTATATTGTGTTTTTATTAAGTATTCATTAAGTGTTGGAATTCTTCCTTTTTGAAAATATTGTAGGCTTTCACCTTCGCACATTTTTGAAATAGTTTTAAAATATATTTGTAGAATATCAGAATTATTGAGAGTTAATAATTCTTGAACTGCAAGTGAAGTTAAATAATCTCCAGCAATTATAGAAAGCTTGTTTCCAAACATTGTATTTATTGATTTTTTTCCACGTCTAATATTGCTATCATCTATTGCATCATCATGTATCAAAGATGCGTTATGAATTAATTCTGTAGCAACAATAATTCTATAATGTTCATCTTTTATTGATTCATTAGTTGATTTTAAGAATAATAAAGCAATTATTGACCTGATTAATTTTGATTCTCTTGATAAAAAATCTCTAAGTACTGTTTGTAATTCTTGAGATTCACAGTAAAAACTTGATATTTTTTCTTTAATAACCGAAATTTCAGGTAAAATATTTAGCATAAAAGTATATTAACATAAATTGAATAAAATAATCAGATTCATTTGGTTAATTGTGTTATATTATTTATATGATGATTTACAGTATAATTTCAACAATTTTATTTATTTTAGTTTTACCTTTTTGGTATTTATTAAGTCGATTTAATCCAAAACTTGGATACGGGTTTAAAGAAAAATTAGGTTTAGGTTTAGGAAAACACTTAGAAAAGAAATCAATAGTATTTTATGGGGTTTCTATTGGTGAGGTATTAGCATTACAAAACCTAATAAAAAAAACAAAGACTGAATTCGTAAATTATAATATTGTTGTTGCAACAGGTACTAAGACGGGTCAAGAAACCGCAAAGAAAAAATTAGGTGATATTGCTGATTATATAACCTATTTTCCTTTTGATTTTCCGTTTTGTATAAATTCATTTATAAACAAAACAAATCCAGAAGTTGTAATTGTTGCTGAAACTGAGTTATGGCCGAATTTTGCTTATGTAATGAAAAAGCGAAATATTCCACTTTATATTGTAAATGGCCGTATGTCAGATAGAACTTATGGAAGCTATAAAAAATTGTCCTTCTTCTTTGCACCTATTCTAAAAAAATACACAAAAATTCTTACTCAAAGTGAATCTGATAATAATAAATTGATTTCCATTGGTGCAAATCCTGAGACAACAAGAGTTATGGGAAATCTGAAATTTGATATAGGTGTTAATTTAGATGGCTTTACTCCTATTGAAAAAAAATCTCAAGACAAAGTAATAATAGCTGGTAGCACTCATTCAGGAGAAGATGAAATAATATTATCAGCTTTTATGAAGGTTCGACAAGATAATACAAAACTTTTAATAGCACCACGTCATATAGAACGTAATGAGGCCGTATTTGAACTTTGTAAAAAAACAGGGCTAAAAGTCGGAAGGCGTTCTGCAAATGATAATTTTACAGATTGTCAAATAATTGTTTTGGATACATTGGGTGAGTTAGGAAAGATGTATTCTATGTGTGATTTTGCGTTTATAGGTGGCAGTTTTAACAAAACGGGAGGGCATAATCCTCTTGAAGCGTCTATATTTAATAAGCCGGTAATTTCAGGACCAAGCACTCATAATTTTAAAGATATTTACGCAATAATTACAAGAACTAAAGCAGGTACCGTTGTAAAGAATCCTGAAGAATTAGTTTTGCAAATGCAGAAATTATTAAATGATAAAACTTATTACGAACAAGCTTGTTCTGATTGTGAATTAGTTTTTAATCAAAACCGAGGTGCTTTAGATGTTGTTATTGATGAACTTAAACAATTAATCAATGTGTAATTGTTTTTCTAAAGTATCAAGAGGTATTTGAACCTGTTTTTTGATTGCATCATATTCTTTTGAAGAATTTGTGTCAGGTACAACATTTAACCAGTTCAATCCAACATGGTTGTTAAACTCTCTTTTTTTGATGTTGTTCTGTAAATCGGTTGTTACTTTATCAAGGTTACGCCATTCTCTAGTTTTTAGGTTGTACTCGTTAAAATATAAAACAATTTCTTTAACCTTAACTTCTTTTACCCAAGCTTTGTATGTTCTGTTTATTGGGATATAACGCACAGAGGATTTATCAAGGTACAAATCTTGTCCTATGTTTTGCCATTCGGCAGAAAATACCGGAAGTGCGGTTAGTGATAATAGAATAAATGTAATAAATTTTTTCATAATAGCCCTCAAAATTTTAAAACAGGGCAATTATATAATTGCCCTGTTTAGAAAAGTAATTTATTCTTCAACTGTTTCTTCTGAAGCTTCTTCTACTGCAAAATCTTCATCATCAACTGCTTGTTGATTCATTTCTTCTTCGATTTCTTCTTGGATTTCGCTATTTTCGATTTCATCTTCATAATCATCTTGAGGAGCTTCTTCTTGATAATTTTGAATATTTTCAGCTTCAGCTTGTTCCATTTGAGAAACACTCTTGATATCTATTTTCCAATGAGTTAGTTTGTGTGCTAAACGAACATTTTGTCCATCACGTCCAATAGCTAAAGATAATTGATCATCAGGAACAACAACCATTGCTTCTTTTGATTCTTCATCATCTGCCATAATATCAACAGATACAACTCTAGCTGGAGAAATTGCATTTACAATGTACTCAACAGGGTCTTCTGACCATCTAACGATATCAATTTTTTCATTTTTTAGTTCACTAACAATAGTTTGAATTCTTGAACCTCTAGGTCCGATACAAGCTCCAACACTATCAACTTCAGGGTCATTAGACCAAACAGCAAGTTTAGTTCTAAATCCAGCTTCACGAGCGATAGATTTGATTTCTACAATTCCATCTTCAATTTCAGGAACTTCAAGTTCAAACAATTCTTTAACGATTTCTGCGTGAGCATGAGAAACGATAACTTGAGGAAGTCTGGTTGTTTCTTTTACGTTAAGAACGAAAACTCTGATTCTGTTACCAGGTTTGTAATATTCTCCAGGAATTTGTTCTCTTTGAGGCATTATAGCATCAGTTTTACCGATGTTTACGATTACATTTCTGTTTTCAACTCTTTGAATAATACCTGTAGTAAGAGTTCCTTTCTTTTCTAAGAATTCATTTAAGATGTTGTTTCTTTCAGCATCTCTGATTCTTTGAGTAATAACTTGTTTAGCAGTTTGAGCTGCGATACGTCCAAATTGTTCTGGAGTAACTTCAATTTTTACTTCATCATCTACTTCAACTTCATCATCAATTTCTTTTGCATCTTCAAGAGAAATTTCTGTATCAGGGTCTTCAACTGTGTCAACAACAACTTTTGTTCTGAAAACACCGATTTCACCTGATTGTTCATCTAAAATAGATTCAATATTTGTAGCTTCTTTTATTCTTAAGTGTCTTTTATAAGCTGCAACCATAGCATCTTCTAATGATGCAATAATTACATCTTTAGCAATTCCACGTTCTCTTTCAAGTTCTTCACAAGCTTCGAATAACGCTGTTCCAATTTTAATCATGCGTATTTCCTTTCTTTTTATAATATTTTAGTCTACATACAATTTTGCAGATTGGATATTTGATTTTGGTATATGTAACTCTTGTCCATCATCAAAGCGGAAGAAGGTAAGTCCTTCTGTATCACTCCAATCTAATATTTCACCTTTAAAAATTCTCTCAGTTTCACCTTCTAATGGTGTTTTTAGTTTGATGCTGATTCTTTTATTTTTAAAGATTTCAAATTCTTTATCAGATTTGAATTTTCTTTCAAGTCCTGGAGAAGAAACTTCTAAATAATATTTTACAGGTATAATTTCATCAAGAAAATCATTCAAACTTCTTGTGACATTTTCGCAATCATCAAGAGTAATAGGTCGTTTGTGAGAATATAGGAATATTCTTAAAAACCAACGGTGATTTTCTTTAGAAAAATCAATTTCAATAGGAATCAAATCAAATCTCATCGCAGTATTTTCGATAAGAGGTGTAATTTTTTCTAAAATTTCATGCCTGTTAAGTTCTTGTTTCATACTCTACTCCTATGAACTGAAAAAGGAACGGGCTACGCCGTTCCTTTTTTGAAACTTCTTAATTATTATAACTTAAATTTCATACCTTGTAAAGAGATATAAAAGTTTAGTAAATATTAATTTTTGTAATAATATTTTTTTTATTTCTAAAGTTATAACATTTTTTGCCGTTATTAATCTTGAAAAGGAGTGTGTTATGTCAGATTTTAATCTTGAATTGTTGAATACAATTGCTCAAAAGGATTCAGTAAATATTAGTAAAAATAAGATTATTAATGAAAATAAGAGTGATGAAAAGCAAAAATTACTCTTTGATTTTTATGATAATTCAAATGAAACTAAAGATGGAAAATTAGATAAATCTGAAATTGAAGCGATGTTAAATAATTTCAAAGAATTTGATGCTAATAAAGATAATAAACTTGATGATACCGAATTAGCTGAACTTACTAAAAAATTAAAAGAAAAAGATATAAACGTTTCAGAATCTGATGTGAAAAAGTTTTATGAGAGTGTAATTGCAGAAGGTAATGGAGCTTCGGATAATCTTCATGAGTATACAGTTCAGTTTGGTGAACAATTTACAGATATAATTGTGAATTCTTTAAAGGCAAAGAATAATGGAGAAGAACCAACTGCAGAAGAAATTGCCGCCGCTAAAGAAAGATTCAAGGCAAATAATCCTGATGCAGTAAAAGAACGAAATGGAGTAGAGTATCTTCTTGCCGGTGCAAAAATTAAGCTAGAGGGCGAGCTAGAGGATAAAAATAATTCAGAAGAACAAGAACAAGTTTGGCAAGATTATACAAAAGGTGATGAAAATTATAAGCAATATGTCAAGGTCAAGCTAAAAGCAGAAGCTGAAGGCTTACGAGCAACATGGAGTCAAGATTATTTCTATAATGAATCTGAGAAAAAACACTATAAATATAATAAGGAAACCGGAGAATTTGAACCTGCAGAGAATGTAAAATTCGCAGATAAAGATGGCTCATATATTGTCCATGAACAAGGCAAAAATATACGAGAAAGACGTGATGAAAATGATAATATTATTGCAATTCAGGCATCTACGGCATCAGGCAATATTTACACAAATGAAGCTTATGCCGCTAAAAAGTTGGGCTTAACAGTTTCTCCACATCCCGGAACTTGGTATGATTCTAAGCAACAACAATATTATACTTGGGATAGTTCAAATCATCAGTTCAAATTGTTGCCGAAAAATGTTGTAAAAGTTGATAATGAAGGCAATCTGTACGATAAGAATAATGCAAAAGTCACTGTAAACTAGATGAATTTGTTTAAAGTGTTCATAAGTTCAAATTTGTTTTTGTAGCCAGAAAATTTGGTTAAAATTTCTCCGTCTTTGAATAAAATAAATGTCGGAAACCCCATAATCCCAAATTGAGCTACAAGTTCGGGACTTTTATCTCCGTCTATTTTTCCTATCCAAATTTCAGGAAGTTCTTTGAATACTTCATTTTCTCGTTGGCAATAACTACACCATTTCGCAGAAAAAACTATTAATTTAAGTCCTTTTTCTGTTTCTTTCTTAAAATTTTTTGAATCAATATCTATAATCATAATAACCTCGTTTTTTATTATTATAAATTATGCCAGATATATTCCATTACTCATGTTGGTAAAATAGAGTGAGTTATTGCATTTCATAATAAACTGTATAAATTTCTTTTGTGGAGAGTTTCGCATGTCCACCCCTTACTAAAACTAAAGGATAGCCGGCAGCCCAAAAAGCAATGTTGCCAGCTTGATATAACGGATATAGCCACCACGAACGGTTAGCACCACGTTTTTTTACTCGTCCATAAAAGTTAATCTTTTCGTTGTTTTTTACCACAAAATTATCTACTACTAAATCTGCTGGAGTTCCTAACAAGTCGTTCGGGGAAACCGTTTCAACTCGACCTATTACTTCGGAATCTTTTGGAAGTTGGTATTTACCAAGAGTAATAGTTTTTATCGTTTTGAATAAAATCAAGTCCCCTTCTTTTACTTCATCGTGTCTGGTTGTAAGATTTTGGGTAACTCTTAATTGTACGGGTATTGGTGCAATTGCGTAATTGTATTTAGTTTTTACTTTTGCCGGTTTAATTTT
Organism: uncultured Candidatus Melainabacteria bacterium; assembly: GCA_934693215.1. Classification (GTDB taxonomy): domain Bacteria; phylum Cyanobacteriota; class Vampirovibrionia; order Gastranaerophilales; family Gastranaerophilaceae; genus UMGS1585. Next base: position 1,085 of record CAKUVB010000023.1, on the reverse strand, counting down.
CTTTTTATCAAGCTTAAGTGCAACTTCGTCAATTACGTTGTCTTTGCGTACACCTAGAGGGATAACTTTTTTATCTTTTGTCACATAATGTTCTACAAATTCATCTTTTACTTTTTGTTTTGAATGGTCATATTGCTCCAGAGGTGCCGGTTCTAAAGTTTCTTCTGCAAATTCATCAACAATAAGCGGTGTTGCATATCCTGATAGAGATGCAATTTGTAGACAAATAAAAATTGTAAGTATTTTTTTTATCATTTATATCTTACTTTTTTTGTTGATTTAGTTTCAATTTTTTGTTGAAGTTTAGCTCTATTTTCTCTTGATGTCAATAAGAAGTTTTGATAATAGATATTATCACTATAATGGTTAGTCGCAAGGAATGAAGGATATTTGTTATAAATATATTCATAAATTCTTGCCATTCTTCTAGATGCTAGAGAATAACTATCTATACATTCATATCTTCTTTGAGGAGTAGATTTTGATATCATAACGATTAAAGCTAGAGGGTTGTAACCCGCACTTACCATATAATCTACTGCCATTTTATCAGCTTTATTGTTATATTTTTGAGGTTTTACCCAGTAGTCTAATAAAGAGCCATATCCTTTAAAAATGCCGTCATAAGAATCTACTGCTTGAGAAATTCTTCTACTTAAAATAGCTGCAAGTTCGTTATCATCAGTTACGTTAGACATTTGACGAGGAGTTACGTAAACGATTCTTTGAAGATACATAAGTCTTAAGTCTGTACCTACGTTATACTCTTTTTGTCTTGGTAAATATCTAAAACAAACTCTTTGCTCGATTCTATTTGAATTAAGTATTCTAAACCCAACTTTGTTAATTCTGTCTTGAACTTGTGTAACATCGTTAAGGTTAAAATTCTCAATACAACTTGATGCTGCACAGGCTTGCAAAGCCATGCAAATCATTAAAATACCTGTTAATAAAACTCTTTTCATTTTCTTGCTCACTATAAGTTTACGAAACAATTATAAATAAAAAATATCCCCTAAACTATGCTTTTGTAAAGAAATGTAAACAATATAAAAATAAAAGGCAATTATTTAAAAGATATATAC
>CAKUVB010000022.1 GCA_934693215.1 uncultured Candidatus Melainabacteria bacterium | reverse complement strand
ATACAAATGTAGATAAAAAATATCAATCAAGACTTAATGAAGATTTAAAAAAATGGATAAAAGAAGAATCAAAGACAGATAAACCGGAATTTGATATAGAAGAAAAGGTAGAAAATATCTCAAATAATTTAGATAATATTGCCGTTCCTAAGAAAAACTTTAATCTAACTAAATCTGTGTATTTGGACAATTTAGCAGCTTCTACAAAAGCTTTGATAGATACAAAATTAGCTTTAAATGATTCTGAGGGAGAAAATACCCAAATTTTAGAAAAAGGTTTGAATAAACAACTAGAAATAATTAATGATTCAACTTTAAAATTTGTGTCAGGTAATATTAAACCTGAACATCAAGAGCATGCTTATCGTATGCTAACGGGATTTGTTGATAGTGCTATGAATTCTACTAATAATGTTTATAATCCAGATAAAGCATATGAAGCAAGTAATAAATTCTTTGAAGATTTTGAAGCTCATAATGTACTATCAAATCCGCAAGAGTTGTTGAATGATTATTTGTTGCTTAATGCAAAGGATAGTCCTATAAATTCCAAAAATCCTGAAGAAGCATCAAAAAATTCTTCAATTTTAGCAGGTAAAGAAGTAACATTAAATTCAGCATTTCAAATAGCATCATTAATTGAAATGCAAGAATATTTAATGGAGGCTGTTGGTTCTGGTAATGCAGAGCAGGTTGTTGATGAATTTGAAAATATTGAAGTTCCATTAGTGGATACTGTTACCGGAGCTAAAATAAATATGGGTAATTATAAAGCTATAGATTATATTGCAAAGAACTTGATGACAAATGAAGAAGATTCAACTGCTGTTATGTTTATTAATAAGCTTGGATTAGCAGAAAAATTCATAAAAGCTCAAAATGAAATAACTGATTTTGATGCCGCTAAAAAAGATGTACGTAAAACAGTTAATATACTAGGAACAACAAGTCGTCAGGCAGATATTGTTGATAAAGAAATAGCAAAAATAAATAATGATGACTTCGAAAATGACGATAATTATATTGAAAAAATTGATAATGCAAAGTTAAATATAATAAATAAAACAAAAAATATGAATAGGAAAGCTGCTATTAAAGTTTATTTAACTGCATTAGATAGTATAAAAACTTTGATTGCTGCTAACCCTGAAGTTCCAAAACTTTCAATTCTTGGTCAAGGTATCACAGAGGCAAATGCAAAAGTTGGCGAAATGGCAAATAAAGATATTATGAAATTGCAATCAGGGGTTAGAAGATTAGATTCAATGTATAATCTTGTTAATAAATTAGATATTCCAGAATATTCTCCGGCAATTCAGGAACGAGAAAAATTTAATGCAAAATATAAAGATTATGAAAATTACAATAATACATTGTTAACCCAACAGGCAAGAAAAACGTCATCTTCAATGCAAATTCAAACATTAGAAGATTAACATAGTTTACTTAATGGCAAAAATATTGTATAATAAGCTCTGAGGTAAACGATGAGTTTCTGGAAGAAATTTGAAGAATTCAAAAGACAGGTAAATAATGTAGAGTCTAATATATATTCCTCAAAAAAAGACTTCTTAGAGGTATATGAAAAAAATATCCAACTAGAAGCTGAAATTGAGGAAAGAACTCAAGAACTTCAAATTGCTAATCAAAGGTTGTTAACGGTTCAACATATATGGCAGATGATGAACTCATCTGAACCTTTGACTAATGTTTTGGATTCAATTGTAAATAGTCTTCAAGGTGAATTAGGGTATTTGTATAGTGCCATTATTCAAGTAAAACAAGATGATGAAGGTGAATATATACATATAATAGCTGATTCGTCTTGTGATTTTATGGAACGATTAACATCTATATTTTCTGAGTCGGTTTATGAAAAACGTATAAATTATATTCATACTAAAGAGCGAGATGAATGTATTGCAAATAATAAAATTTATCAAAGTTCAGCATTAGAAGAATGTCTTGCTAGTATGTTCCCTGAAATAGAGAGGTCAAAACGTTTAAAATTAATAAGACTTACCAGTTGGCGTTCATATATTGTTGTGCCTTTATCTCAGAATAATACCCATTTTGGATCACTGGTTGTTTTTTCTTCCAGACCAGAAGTGACTGATTCTGAGTTGACATTTTTAGATTTGTTCTCAAAGCAAATTGAGTTAGCAATTACTATTGCTGAGTTATTTCAGACCGTAAAAGAGCAAGCCGTTACAGATAGTTTAACCGGATTAAATAATAGACGTTATTTTGAAGAATTTTTACAAAAAGAAGTATTAAGGGCTCAACGTCAAAATCAAAAATTTACGATAGTAGGAATTGATTTAGACCACTTAAAACAAATAAATGATAAGTATGGTCATTCTTATGGAGATGTTGCAATCAGAACTGTTGCAGCGGCCTTAAAATCGAATGCTCGTTCTATTGATGTAGTTGCTCGCATGGGTGGTGAAGAATTTAATATTTTATTACCTGGTGTTGATTCAAAAGGTGGTATGATTGCAGCTGAACGTATTAGAAAGACTATTGAATCTCGTAAAATAGATATAATCGGGCATGTTACTGCAAGTATTGGGGTTGCAACGTATCTTGAGCATTCTGATAATGTTCAAGAGTTGTTAGAGCTTACAGATCAGGCCATGTATATATCAAAGAAAAATGGTAGAAACAGAGTTACTTTAGCAACGGCACATTCAAACGAATCTTGGCAAGATATTGCAGTTGATACTTTTGTAGAATTAATATCAAAACATCGTATTCCGCTTGATGAAAATATGTCAATCCGGTTAAATGAACGATTGAAAGAAATTTCTTTAGGAAATGATTCAATTTATTCGATATCAGATACCTTGTCTGAAATTTATAATCCAAACCATAAAGATGGTATTACAAAATCAAAAATGCTTGTTGCATCTCTTTTAGCAAAGCGTTTTGATTTGTCAAAAGAAGATACAGATAGATTAAAAATAGCAGTATTATTATATGATATAGGAAATTTGATGTTACCAAAAGATGTCCTTCAAAAAAGGACACCATTGTCGGATAATGAAAGAAATGTTATAAAACAACACCCGATTATTGCCGCAAAAGAAATATTAAAACCAATATCTGTTGTTCAAGATATTATTCCTATTATTGAAAATCACCATGAAAATTGGGACGGTTCAGGGTATCCTAACAATTTATCTGGTGAAGATATACCTTTGGAATCTCAAATGGTTTTGATAATTGATGCTTATTTTGCCTTAACACAACCAAGACCGTATCGCAAAGCTCTTACAAAAGATTCTGCAATTGAAGTTATAAATGAAGATATTGATAAAAAATGGAGCAAAAGACTTGCAGAAGAATTCGTAGCTATTGTTAAAGATGAGCAAGTCTAATTATTAGGTTTATGCTTCGTACATAATGTTACTTGTTGAGAAGAAACCATAATTTGTGTTGTATCCAATGGTCAAGTTTAAATCTGGCATCGAGTTAAAACCTTTTTTTGCCACCTCTTGTAACATATCTTTTGTGTATTGATTTGCAACATTCTTAAAATCATTTGGTATGAGGTTGTCTTTCTCTATTCCTTTTTCTATTAGTGATATAACATCTATGCCATCACTAGTATAAAATTTCCCATTTTCTAATGTACAATCGCTTAATTTTATGCCTGTTAAATCTAGCAAGTTTTGATATGCTCGATATTTAGTAACTGCCTCAGTATTTAAACTTCCTGAATTTTTAAAAGTATAATAGAATAATTCTTTTGAGTTTTTACCAGAGTTTAAAAGTGTGTTAATTTTATTTAAAGTATCGCTATCTTTGAGTCCGCTTACGGAAGAAGTGTAATCATAAGGGTTGAATGATATCAATAAAGTATCGCCAGCTTCTAAAGAAATTCCATTTTTAGTTAGCAGGTTGTTCATTTGGTTGCTTATGATTTTTTGGTTTGAATTCTTTGTTTTAGCTTCTTCTGTAGCCCAATCTTCTTCTTGCCATTTTATTCTAGGGTCTGCTGTATTTGATGCTTGATAAGTTCCGAACAAGGTAGCTCTTAGTTCATTATCGTACATAGCTCTAGTTGATTCATCAGCATTTAACCTATCTATATAGGTTGTACCGTCTTTACCAAAATATTTTTTACCTAAATAAGCATAAACATCATGTGTCGTTGCACATTTAGAACGGTTATCCGCAGCAACTACTGCTAACTTTTCTTCAAAATTACGAATAGCAATATTTTTATCACTATAAGGGTCTTCATTATTACTATGAAGAGTGTCAGAATTTTCTTTGTATCTGTTAACCATTTCTTGATATCTATCATGTGGTTTAGATACGTTATAACGACTTTCAATATTGTAATAGTTATAATAGCCCATTTCGACCATCATTCATACCCCATATATTTATAAATCGTAAAATCCTATAGTGTTAAAAGTAAATAAATTATATATACATGATAGTATATTTTTTTGATTTTTCAAGTAAGACTTAAGAATTATTTTTCTTATTCAATATCAAGAAATTTATGTACTTGCGGAATTAGGCGAACATTTTTATATTGAGATATAAATTTATTGAAAGTATGTATCATAAATTTAGAATCTACAGACAATTCATTGCCAATCATTTTAGGTTGTAGAATCAATTCTATATTATAAGTTTTGCCTAGATGTACACAGTTGTTAATTTCTTCATCTGTGATATTTTGGTCAAATATGATTTTTGCAAACATTCTTCTATCATCGCAATCAAATTGTTTATTTATAGCACAATCAATTTTGTAATTTTTAATTTTATTGAAAAATTTGTTATGTAGTTCAAAAGAATTTGTTATTCCTGAACAACTGGGAAGTTTTATATCAGCTGCTATAACAGAGGTATAAGGTAATATTTTTTCTAGGTTTTCTGTAATAGTTGCGTTTGTTTCAAGATAAAATTTTGTTTTAATTTTTGGCATAAATTCCATGAGAAATTCATTCCAAATAAGAGGTTCACCACCTGTTAACGATATAAAATTAATCGTGTCAATTTCAAATTTTTCATTTATATATTCAACTAACTCATCAGGTGTGAATTCTAAAAATGAATCTTTGTTATTTATGTTATCAGGCATAAAAGATGTATCGCAATAATTGCAATTTAAATTGCAAGCACAAAATCTTATAAAAAGTTGTTTTGTACCAATGTACAAACCTTCTCCTTGTATTGATGCAAATATTTCTTTAATCTTAGCCTTATTATTGTTCATAATTTATCTCTCTTATGTTTCTATTAGCCGCAGCCTGTTTTAATTTTTCGTATAAAATAACTTCTTCTTTTGATAGATTTTTAGGAATTTCAATTGATATTGTAACTATCATATCACCTTTTTGCCCATCTTTTTCTAATCCTTGTTTTGCAAGTCTATATTTCTGTCCGTTCATTGTTCCTGACATAAGCTTCATTGATACTTGTCCATTTTGTGTTTTTACATTAATTTTAGAACCTAATACCGCTTCATAAGGCTCTACAGGAACAGTTTGTAATATATTTAGTCCATCATATTTAAACGGTGAATTATCTGTATCAATTTTGACAATCAGATACAAATCTCCATTTTTACCTCCGTTGAATCCTTGATTACCTTCTCCTGCGATACGTATTTTAGCACCTTGTTTTACATTTTCAGGGATTCTAACTGATAACTTTTTATGAACAGATATTTCGCCAACACCTTTACAGTATGCACATATACTTCCATTTGCAAATTTTCTACCATGACATTTTGGACAAGGCTCTGTGTGGAGAATATTAATAGTTCTTGTTGTGCCTTCTATGGATTCAAGCATGGTAATAGTTATATCTGAAGTTATATCCGAACCATCAATTTTCTTTTCTGAATATTTCGTTTGTTTTGTTTTATCTTGAGATTTTGTGTTCTTTATAAAAGTTTCCCAAGCATCTTGAAACGCATTTTTTGAATTATTTTTGTTTTCGGCTTTTTGTTTTGTTTGGTTAGTTTTAGTGTTATTTTTATTCTTTTGTTCTTGTTTTTGTTGTGTTTGTTTTTGAGAGGAAGAATTTGTCGTATTTGTTTTTTCGCTTGTTTTATTTTCTTTGGTTTTTGTGTGTAAAATTCCTCTTAATATATCATATTTTGTTCGTCTTTCAGCATCAGAAAGAACTTCATAAGCTTCGTTTATTTCTTTGAAGTGTTTTACTACATCAGGAGAATTTCCTGCAACATCAGGGTGCCATTTTCGAGCAAGTTTCCTAAAGGCTGATTTTATTTCAGATTCAGTCGCATTTGTTTCTATTCCTAGAATGTCGTAGTAATTTTTCTCCATATACAGATAATATTCTTTAAATAATACATTTCTATTAGTTAATTTAATAATAATCTAATAGTCTTGGTTTCCATGTTCATCATCGTCATCTTTTAGTGATGATAAGTCTGATGAATATAAACCATCAAAGTCTTCCGGTAACATGTCATCATCAGGCCAAATAGTGCCATCATCAAATCTACAAGCATTTAAGTTGTAGCTCGTTGATAAATCAGAATCTGTTAAATCAGATTCTTGCAAAACTGCACCAGCCATATCAGCTTCATTAAAGTTGCAGTAGTTAATAACTGCGTAGCTAAAATCTGTTCCGTTAAGAATGGAATTATTAAAATTACATTCTTCTAGGTTAGAACGTGTAAAATCAGCAGATGATAAATCGCAATTTTCAAACTTTACGTTCGTAAAATGTGAATCAGAAAATGTTGTTGATGATAAATCTATGTTATGAAAAACTGCATCTGCAACTGTAATGTTTGACAAATCTACTTCGGTTAAGTCAATGCCGTTGTTATTTTCTTCAACATAGTTATTAAATTCTTCCACATCTTCTATTAACAGGGTTATTAATTCATCTTTTGTTTTCATATAAAATAGCTCCTTTAGCTGATAATTTTTGTTTGTAATGCAAGCAACACTGCTTGAGTTCTGTTTGTAACTTTTAATTTCTTAAAAATAGTATTCATATGAGTTTTTACTGTAACATCTCTTACGAATAGTTTTTTTGCAATATCCTGATTGCTAGCACCTTTTGCAACCAGCGAAAGAACTTCCTTTTCTCTTTCGGTTAGTGGTTCAATATCTCCTTCTGGTTTTATAGATATATCCAAAGAAGTATTTGTTTTTTCAGTTTGCCATTTTGAACGTCTTAAAATTGCTTCAATTCTAGCTAATAAATTCGGTAAAACGAAAGGTTTTACAATATAATCGTCAGCACCAATCTTTAAACCTGAAACAATTTTATGTTCTTCGCTAACTGCTGTTATCATTATAACAGGAATATATTTTGTGTTCTTATTTGTTCTGATAGCTTTTAATGTGTCCCAACCGTCCATATTTGGCATCATTACATCTAATAAGATTAAATCTATTGAGGAGTAATCTTTAGATAGTATTTTTAATGCTTGTACTCCGTCTTCTGCGACAGTAACATTATATCCATACATAGGAAGTGCTTCTTCCAAATATTTAGGGTTATCGTCTACTATTAAAATTCTTGCAAAATCTTCCATGTCTTTCCTCAAACAATATTTTCTTTTAATGCCTTTACTGCAGCTTGTAATCTATCATCAACTTCTAGTTTTTGAAGAATACTTGCAACATGCACTTTTGTTGTATTAACACTTACAAAAAGCTTTTTAGCAATTTCTATATTGCTGTATCCCTCTGTAATCAATTTAAGAATTTGAGCTTCTCTCGATGTTAAATTATACAATAGTTTAGCATTTGAACAATCATTCATTTGTTGTGTATTTGTTGCAGCTCTTAATACTATATTTGATATACTAGGGTCAAACCAAGATGCTCCATCAAAAACTGAATTTACAACATTTATCAGTCTGTCTAAGTTTATTTCCTTAGAACAATATGCATTAGCACCGGCTTTTAAGCTGTTTAATACATCTTTTTCATCACTGTGTGATGTTAGTACAACAATTTTTATGTTTGGATTTAGACGTTTAATTTCTTTAGTTGCCTCAATACCATCTATTTCCGGTAATCCTAAATCCATTATTGCTAAATCAATTTTGTTTTCTTTGACGATAATATAAGCATCTTCTGCAGATTTAGCTTCAAATATGGTGTTAACGTAGTCAGCACCTTCAAACGTTGTTTTTAACCCGAATCTTGTTAATTCATGGTCTTCTACTATCAAAATGTTGTGTTTCATTTGCCACCTTATTTATTATATTTTTCTGTGAATTATTAATGCTTGTTTCTTTTGTCTTTAGTAGATTTTGATAATAATAATATCTATAGTTTTTATCATCAATATAATTTGCAATTGCAAGATAATTTTTTGCTTTATCTATATTACCATTTTCAATCATTATTCTCGCTAAATCAATCCATGCATCTTGATACATTATATTTAATGATAATGCTTTTTTTAAATATTCAATTTCTTGATTTTCACTATCTAATCCCAGTTTGTAATAAGCTATATATGAGTTCGGGTACTCTTTAATTATATTTTTATATAAATCATTACTGCGTTTAGAACCTAACAATTTTAAATACACAGAGGCTTTCTTTTCTTCTGCTAATTGTTTTAAAGGTTTATAAGAAGATGATTGTTTGTAATACTTTAAAGCTGTCTTTAAATCTCCTTCTTTAGCTTTTAAATCCCCCATTGTTAGTAAATAATTTGGGTTGTTTTTAGTTATTTTGATTGTTTTTTTTATATATTCTTGAGTTTTTATATAATCATCTTGTTGAAAAGAACATCTTGCTAACATAGAGTATAGCTTTGCATTATCCTTTTTATTTTTGTTGGTTAAAGAGGTTTGAAATATTCGTGCAGATTTTGTATAATTCTTTTCACAAAAATAATACATTCCCAGATGAAAATTTTTATCAAAGCTTTTTTGAGATGTTAAATATAGAATAAATTCTTCAGCTGAATTTATCTTGTCTAACAACGAGGCGGTAGTTATTTGTTGAGATTTTATATCTTTTATAATTTTTTTTGAATATTTACCCTTTTTTTCTCCAGCTAATATTTTTGCTTCTAATATTCTATAGTTTATGTTATTTGGATTCTTTTTTATGGAAGTATCAATATATTTTTTTGCGTTTTCAATGTCATTAAGTTTAAAATACCCTAGAGCCATAAGATAATTAGCATAGTCATAATCATTCAAATATCGTTGATATTGAGATAATTCATTTATAGATTCTTTTGATTGGTCATTGTATAAAATATTTGAAGATAATTCAGCTAGAATAAGTATATCTTCTTTTGACATAGATACTTTTGGGTAATAGAATTTTTTTATGTCTTGATAATTTGCGTTGGAAAGATTCTTATCTTTGGTTGAATTAAATGCTAATTCTGAAAGGTCGAAAAAACCTAATTCTGCAGTTTTATCAGCAATTAGTAATAAATAAAAGTCATTGTTTTTATTTTTTTCTATAAGTTTATTAAAATCATCGTACGCAATTTTTATGTTTAAATTTTCAAATTTGTTTATTGTTGAAGAAAAAACTTTTTTAAATTCATTGTTGTATTGAAGCTCTTGCGTTTTTACGATATCTGTTGAAAATGTAGGGTCAATGTTTTGCTCTGCATATACATTAGAACTAATGAGCATAGAAAAAAGTATTGAGTATGTGATTTTATGCTTGAGTTGCATTTACAAGAGTCCCCATATAATAGAAATTAAATTTATTAACAAGTTCAGAGTCTTTGCCTGAGTTTATTGAGTTGTATAAATCTAATAATGTATATTTTGACAGAATTTCTTTATCTTCATCATTCAACAACATATGATTTTCTGTTAAGAATACCTCTGTTATTTTATCAAGAGTTATTGATAAAAATTTGTCGACTACATTTTTATCAAAATGAGTGCCGGAATCACCAATAAGAATACTAATTACTTTGACAATCGGCATTTTATCACGATAATGACGTTTTGATGTAATTGCATCAAAAACATCGGATACTGCAAGTATTCTACCTCCAAATGGAATTTCCTCACCTTTTAAATGTCTATAATAGCCGGTGCCGTCATATTTTTCGTGGTGAGAACAAGCTATTTCTGTAATTAGTTTAAACTCATCTGACATGTGAATCTTTTCAAGAATATTGTGTGTGATTTCAACGTGTTGTTGTATATGTTGATATTCTTCAGGAGTAAGTTTTCCTTCTTTTTGTAAAACTGAATCCCTTATACCGATTTTCCCAATATCATGCAAAGCTGCTGCTTTTTGGATAATTTCAATATCTTTTTCACTCATATTAAATTCTTGAGCAATTAATGTTGCATACATTCTTACTCTTGTAGAATGACCTGAAGTGATTTTATCACGAGCATCAATAGATGCTGCTAATGTACTAATAAAACTATCAAATACAATTTTTTGTTCTTTGAGTAATTCGTTTTGACGTTCAAATAATGTCGCATTTTCAAGAGAAATACCCGCACTAGAACCAATTGTGACTAATAAATCTTCATCTTCTTCAGTGAAGTAGCCTGTCATTTTATTAAGAACCTGAAAAACACCAATAGTTTCTTGATTGATGTTTTTTATTGGCATACATAATATTGTTTTTGTTCTATATCCGGTTTCTTTATCAATGTCTTTATTAAATCTGCTATCAGAATAAGCATCTTTGATGTTAATAGTTTCACCAGTTTGAAAAACATGTCCCGCAAGTCCTTGATTAGCTTTGAAACGAAGTTCTGTACTCCCAAGTCCAAGTGCAACTTTTGACCATAATTCATCAGTTTCTTTGTTATAAAGAAATACTGTACATCTATCAGCTTGAATAGCCTCTCTTGTTTCTTCGGCAATTGTTTGCATAAGTTTATCAATGTTTTTTTCAGCTGCAACCGCTTGACCTATTTTTACGAGAGCTAAAAGTGGATCTTTTTTTATTGCAGAAATATACATGCTACCATTTGGGATATGGTTCATTAAGTCTACTAAATTGCGTAAAAAATCTTCTTTTGCATATTTTGAGGCATATCTTTTAGCATTGTTATAGTGTAGCGAATAGATATTGTTGTTTTCATTGTAATTAATAAAACCTAATAAAAATTCATACAATATTTTATCAGAGTTATCTTCGTTGTTTTCAAATAATATTTTTGCATCTTCAAAATTTATTAAAGCAGAGTTAAAATCTCCGTTTATATAGTTTACTAAGCCTAATAAACAATTGAAAGCTGCAGGATAAATAGAATTATCTTCGTTTTTTAATGCTTTTTGTGGGTTTTCTATAATCTTATTAAGTAGATTAGTTATATATAATTCTTTGTTCATATCGCCTCAAAGTAGTGTGTTCATAAGTTAAATATATACTATTTTTAGCTTTTTTTCAAGGAATTATTTTCTTGTTTTAATGTTGTTTTCAAACTGTTTCAGAACATCTGTACCAACTAATTGTTCGAGTCTGGAGCGAGCATCTGTGTAGTTTCCTCTTGCTTTTGCTAACAAGTCCATAGATTCTCTATAATATGCATCAGTGATTAAGATTATTTCTCTTGTTGTATTTTGAGCTTTTTCGTAATTGTCATTTCTTCTTTTTGCCATTTTTTCTGTCATGTTTAGAATTTCACGAGTTGTCATATAATCAAAATAACAATCTATTACTTTTTGTTGGAGTTCATCAACCTTGCGTACAAGAATAATCATGTCAGCATCTCCGACTTTTGTAAATTTGTAATTTAGAGCTTTTGTGTCTTGCGACATTATCCCAAGAGTATTCCCCCCAATAAGTGAAGCACATGCCAGTAACGGATTTCCGGTAGTTGCACCTAGTAAAGTGGACATACTTGCAATACTTGTTAAAACTTTTTTGATAGCATTGTTGTCAGGTTTGTCTTTATCTGGATTTGCAAGTTTATATAAAGCATATTTTATTGTATCACTTTGTGTTGCTGCACCTTGCCATAATATAGACAAATCGCCAAGCATATCTTTATAATCAATTTCTAAGGATTGTGATATTTCAGAAGAAATTCTTTTTATACTCAAATCTGCATAAGTAAGGTCTTCTATTTTATCTTGTCCGATGACTTTTACTGTTTCTTTTTGGATTTTTGTATCTATATCTATTTTGTTTTCTATATCATTTGTTGTACCAACTCTATAAGCCGGCTCTTTTACTGTATTTAGGTCATCATATTCAATACCTAGAGCATAAGATTGAACGATTGCTAATATCAATGCTAGTGAAATTAATTTTTTCATTTTATATTTCCTTTCACTAATGTTGCATTGAAGTCATATTGATATATAGAAAGTTTATCAACAGCCGTTTTTCCTGCTAATCTTTGTAGTGTGGAATGGTATTTTCTTGCAAGTTGTTCTTCTTTATATTCTTGGATTTTAAGGTTATCATATAGCGATGATGATATTGCAATATCAAGTATATCATCACTATCTAGAGCTTTTTCATAATTTCGGCTATATAATAACATTCTTGAGCGAGTATCTTTTATTGCGTTTAATGAATTTTTGTAATTATAGTATGTTGAAATTAATGTGTCTTGTAGGTTTTCTATTAATCCTGCAAGTTCAATCATTTCAGTATCTGTTAGTGGTACTTCTTGAGGAATATTTTTTTTGTTAATTAACTGTTGTGCAAGTCGTCCTGCTGAAAAAGCTGAGGTTTGAATAGCCGCATTTGAACCTGTTAACGTGGGTAAGAAAGAAGCTCCTGATACTACTGCAGACAATGTTTTTGCCATAAGTGATGAGTGTATTCTTCTTTGACTTTCAGGTGTTGCAAGTTTTTTTAGTGCAAATTCGATTACTTTGTTGTTTTCAACAGTTCCTTTCCAAAGAATTTCAATATCGGCTACATCTTTTTCTTTTTGCAAAGATATTAATTCGTCTAATACTCGTTGGTCAGTAACAAGTAGAGAACCTTTTATTGTTTTTTGTTGTTGAGGAAGTTTGTATGTTTCTTTAGGCATATCACCAAGAGTAATCTCCTCTATTGCGTAAGAAGGAAGAGCTATTGATATTAATAACAAGATTACAAACTTTTTCATAATAAATTTATAGCATGATGGTATTTAAAAATCCAAAAAGCTTGAATTTTTAAAATAAATTGTAAACTTTGAATTGAAATATAAATCCAATGGTCTATAAATATCAACCAAACGGACGTTACCCACTTCTCTCATAATCTATACAATAAACTGTGGAGAGAGGTAGATGAAGATAGATACAAAAAAAGAAGCCAAAAAGGTTTCTGAGGTTTCAGTAAGAATAAAACGTAAAGAAACATCAGATGCGTATAAGTTGTGCGTAAAAGGTGATGCCTTAAGATTGGCAAATCTTCATCAAGAATCTGTTCCAAAGTATCTGCAATCAATTATGCTAAACCGTATGAATCCTGATTCTTATTACGGTTTGGGAGTATCTTATAAATATTTAGGTAATTATGAAAAGGCTATTGAATGTCTTTTGAAAAGTGTTGAACAAGATAGTCAGAAATTTGAGACTTTTTATGAATTAGGAATTTGTCATTTGTTAGACGGAAAACCTGAATGTGCTATTGAGTATTTAATAAGAGCAATACTTTTAGATTCGGAGAATCCTGATGTGCAGATACAGTTGGCATTAGCTCATGAATTAGTTGGCGAAGAAGATTTAGCTATGTTGATTTATGATAAGTTGATAGAAACAAAACCTGCTTATTTAAAGTCTTATAGTCATAAAGCTGCGTTATTAATATGTCAAGGTAAATATTTTGAAGCAAGTAAGTTGTTTTTTACAATACTTAAAAAGAATCCGAACTATTATAAAGCTTATCTTGGAATGGGTGTATGTTTAGAAAATTTGCATAAATGTGCAGATGCGAAAAGGTATTATAAGAAATATTTGGACAAGAAACCTCATTCAAAACATGCCGAATTTGTTCAATCAAAATTAAATAATTTAAGAAAAAGTAAAAATATTAGTAATCCAATAGGTTTAAAGATAAGTGATTAATTTCTAATTTTTGTTCTCTTTAAATTTTTCTGTTATAATAATCTCATTAAATAATGTTTAGGAGAAGTTATGAACGAATTATTGAAAAAGAGTGCTGCAGAGCAAAGTATAGCTCTAAGAAATAAAGAGGTTTCAGCAGTTGAATTAACAACGGCTACTATAGATAAGATTAAAGAAATTGATGAAAAATTAGGAGCTTTTAATTCTTTAACAGAAGATACTGCTTTAGAAACTGCAAAAAAAGTTGATGAAAAGATTGCAAAAGGCGAAGAATTACCTTTAATGGCTGGTATTCCTTTAGCATTAAAAGATAATATGAATTTAATTGGTTCAAAGACAACTGCATCAAGCAAAATTTTAGAAAATTTCGTATCACCTTATAATGCAACTGTTACACAAAAGTTGCTTGATAATTTAGTTCCAATTATAGGTAAAACAAACTTAGATGAATTTGCTATGGGTTCTTCAAATGAAAACTCCGCATTTAAAAAAGTTCATAACCCTTGGAATCTTAATAAAGTTCCTGGAGGTTCTTCAGGAGGTTCTGCAGCTGCAGTTGCAGCTTGTGAAGCAACATTAGCATTAGGT